>JAJRRR010000088.1 GCA_024279285.1 Planctomycetota bacterium | reverse complement strand
TGCTGGTTTGGGATGTTTTCCGGCTGGCAGTTGCAGCCTAGGTGGCGCAGGTTGAGGCAAGTCCCAATTTCACTGCCCGGCCCTCGGAACAATCCACCACTCCAATTCTCGCCACTTGCGTGCCAGCTCACCACTTCAACCACCACTTCCGCCGGCTAGCTCCCGGAACCAGCTAGCTATCAACCCCGATTGGCAAGCTTCAGGGACAGCTCCCCGCAGGGCTAGAAGCCTGAACAGCCGAAAAACTTTCTCGTGCTGGCGAAGCTTCTGCACCAAGGATCACAAGACACTGGGAGCGAAGGACAGCCGAAAGCCAAAGAGGACGAAACGCGTTTGGTCAAAGAGCTAGTCCACCAGCAAGGTGCGGAAGGGTTGTTGGTCCTCAGGACCGGATTCCCATTCCCGACGCATTTGACGCAGCCCATAGGCACACAGCTCAAAATGCTGGCTGAGTCGCTCCAGCACTCGGTTTTGTTCGTCATATTCGGGATCATCGTAGGTGCTGGCAATCCAGTAGGATCGCTTGCCCTGGGCACAGTAGTCCACAAAGTGATCCACGCGGCTGGGATGGCGGAGTCGGGCCAGGGCTTCAGGATACACTCCGGTCCAGAACAAGGTGAAATCACCGATATGGCGATGGATTTCCCGCCGGGCATCGCCGACCCGGTGCTGGGCCTCCAGGAGCATTTGGCCCACTTGCTCCAATCGTCGTCCGGCCAGATCGCGGATCTTGTAGATGGCATCAAAGTGCACAAATCGCACCAGCATCTCGCTCAGATAGTCCACCAACGGCGGATCGGCCAAGCCTAATTGAGTGAAGAAAGTGTACTGAGCCAGCCCACTAAAAAACCGCTTCAGTTGCCCATGATGAGGTGCCATAAGCGAGGGTCTCCTGGTGCGACTGCGTGGATGCAGGATGCCACAGGTTCCCCAATAGGAATTTTAGCTTGCGCCGAAAAGACCGGTCAACGCAGCCCTCAAGAGCCCTCCTCCGGGGAGGTGGCTCAAGTGCAAAACCCACCTGGGCTTAGCACAGCGTCGGCGTTTTGTTGTCAAAAACGGAGGATGCTAGCAACACTGGGGGAAAGGGCCAGTGGGCAAGACTCCGAAAATGGCCCTTGATTGGGTTGGTCTTGTCTCAATGGGCTGCCTGCTCTTTTTAGAACCGGACGCGCTGGACGCGATGGTTGTAGGTGTCCAACACATGGATGGCCCCTTGGCTGTCGCAAACAATGGCCCAGGGGTTGAACAACTGTCCCGGCTCTCGGCCACAGGTGCCCCAGACCGCAAGAGGCTTTCCTTCAGGAGAAAACTTTTGCACGCGATGGTTGCCAAACTCCACCACATACAAGTAGCCTTCGGGATCAAAGGCCAGATCGTAGGGGAAGCGGAACTGTCCCAAGCCCTGGCCTTCGCTGCCCAAGATGCGAAGCAACTGCCCATCCCGGCTAAAGACTTGCAAACGATGGTTGCAGGCATCGGCCACCCAAAGCCGTCCTTGGCGGTCAAAGACCAGACTTTGCGGCCTGCGGAACTGTCCGGGAGCCGAGCCGTGTCCTCCCCATTGCATCACAAACTGTCCTTGGGGAGTGAACTTCTGGATGCGGTCGTTGTCTCCGTATTCGGCCACATAGAGATAGCCGTCGGGTCCTTGGGCCACATCGGTCACTAGTCCAAATTGTCCTGGCCCTCGCCCCGGGGTGCCCAAAGTGCGATGAGCCAACAGCTTTCCCTGGGGAGTGTAGAACAGAACCCGGTGGTAGTGCGTGTCGGCCACCATCACGGTGCCGTCGAGGGCAATGCCCAAGCCGGTTGGCTTGCCCAGCTCCCACTGGGGAGTTCGCCAATGGGCTAGGAGTTTTCCGTCACGGTTGAAGACTTGAATTCGGGCCGACTTGTCCACGATGTAGAGCCGATCCTGGCTGTCAATGGCCATAGCCCGAGGGGTGGCAAAGCGTCCCGGGCTCAACCCCCTGCGTCCCCAGACCAACTCCGGCTCCATCGTACTCGTGGTGCTGGAGACACACCCGGCCAGCAAAACCCCCAGCATTGCGAGCCACCTGGGACTGTCCAGGCAGCAACTTGCTCGTGGGACCAGGAACCAAAGCAGCACCAATGTGCGTCTCCACACGCCCAAGGCGTCAGGCAAAAGACCGCTGCAGAATTGCCTATTATACCGCTTGCCAACCGGCTGCCCCAGTTTCTTCCCCAACTCTTGTCCAGTCCAATGGTCCGCCCTTTTGAGCAAGCGATGGGAACATCCCGCGCGGAGTTAGAACAGGTAGCATGTTTTGTGCCGTGGGTGCCCTGTTTATGAAATGGGAAGCAGGAATTACCAGAAGTACACCTTTTGGGCCGTTTTGCGCAAAATCCACAGCCGGTCCTGGTCGGAGAGGAAATCGGCTCTTTGGAGCACCAGGTCAATAGAGTCCCGATAAGTATGTCCCCCTTGGACCTGAAACGGGCAATCGCTGGCCCACATCAGCCGCTGGGGCCCAAAGGCTTCGTACACCTGGCGAAACATCGGCAGAAGATCGGTGTAAGGGGGTCGCTTCTTGCCCAGAGCGTAATAGGCCGAGACTTTGACATAAACATTTTTGTGCCGGGCCAGACGACACAGATTGCGCAGGTCCGAAGAGCGAATTTGACCGTCTAGACCAATGCGGCCAAAGTGATCCACCACCACTGGAGTTTGCGACCACCGCTGGCACATGCGATCAATCAAGGGCAAGGCATCAGGATTGATCAAAGCACAGATGGCCTGGCCTGTTTCGGCCGCCGTGCGCCACATGGTTTGCATGCCGGGAGAGTGGATCCAGCGCTGAAGATCCTGGCGACCCGGGTGAATGCGAAATCCTCGCACTCCTTGAGCGAGGAGTTGTTTCATTTTTTGCTCGGGCTGCTGGTGCTCGTTGATCACTGCCACCCCAGAAAACACACCCGGAAAACGCCTGATTACATCCAGCATGTAAGAGTTGTCGTACCCGTAGAAACTCATCTGGATCAACACCACGCGCCTTACCCCACAAGGCCGAGCATGGGCCAGCAGTTGCCAAGGGGTGAAGCTGGGAGGATTCATCTGATCTTCGGTCCAGCCCGGAGCCAACCGGTAGCGACGAACATCCGGCGTCCACACATGCACATGGGCATCAATCCACCCGGGTGCACAAGGGGTAGCTTGGGCCGACCTGCCACCCCCCCAAGAAACTGCCAGCACAGCTCCGGCTTGTTGCAAGAACCAGCGTCGGGCGCCAAGCCCCGGTTTGTGTGATGAGTGAGCCTTGAACATGATTCCTCTCTTGGACAATCACGCTGGAGTGGGAATCGTGCACCTTGCCACGAAGGCAGAAAGCAAACACTATGATAAAAGCTTTCTTGGGTGTGCCAACGCAAAACAATACTTTCCGCCCCTCAAAAGAAACTCCTGTAAGCCTGCGATGATTTTCGTTCAAGCTTCTCCAAGTGGCAGCAAGTGGCATGCAAGCTTCGTTGCGTTCGTGGTCCTGGGGGTGTGGTCCGGGTGGCCTGGGATGCAGCAGACTTCGGCCCAGGAAAGCACCCAAGTGCTCACCACCCAGGAGCGGATTGTGTTTGTGGGCTCGGGATTGGTGGAGCGCGCCGCCGCATGGGGTTATTGGGAATGTGCCCTGCGAACCGCCGTGCCTCAGGCTCGTTGGGTGGTGCGCAACTTGGGCTGGAGTGGAGACACGGTGTTTGGCCACGCTCGGGCCCAATTCGGCACCCCCCAGGATGGCTACCGACGCCTGTTGGAACAGGTGGAACAAGTGCAGCCCACGCTGATCTTCACAGTCTACGGTCAAGGAGAATCCTTTGACGGCCCGGAACACCTGGAGCTTTTTGCTCAAGGAGCCAAGCGACTGTTGGAAGATTTGTCTCAGCGCGCCCCAAAAGTGGTGGTGATCCTTCCCCCACCAGTGCGCCCTGTGCCAGAAGGCCCTCAAGTGCAAAAGTGGCAGAAGCTCTACATGGCTCGTCTGGCTCGCGTGGCCCGAAAGCACGGGCACCTTGTGCTCAACTGGTTTGATGCCCCTTGGGTGGGCCAAGCCACCAGCCAACGCTGGCCGTGGCGCCGCTGGGGCACACAGTTGACCCCCTTGGGCTATTGGCTCACGGCTGCGGCTTTGACCCAGCAGTTGGGCCTTAAGCACCGGCCATGGGAAGTTCATCTGGCCCTGCAATCCGCCCAAGTTCGGGTGTTAAAAGCCGTAGGCACTCAGGTCAACCAGGTACATCGGACTGCAACTGGGCTAAGCTGGCGGTGCCTGGATGAGCAACTGCCCCCGCCGCCGGCTCCTTGGGGATGGCCTCAGCAGACGCGCTGGCCTCACTACTGGCGCAAGCTGGTTGTCCAGGGATTGCCCAAGGGAACCTGGGAACTGCTGGCCGGAGGTAAGCCAGTGGCTCGGGCATCAGCCCAGCAGTGGGCCAAAGGAATGCTGCTGTGGCAAGGCCCGCCTTGGGACCAAGTGGAACAGCTTCGCCGCACCATCGTGGAAAAAAACCAGTGGTACTTCCACCGCTGGCGACCTCAAAACACCACCTACTTGTTCGGATTTCGCAAGCACGAACAGGGCCACAACGCCCGAGAAGTCCCCCAGTTTGACCGCTGGGTGCGACAAACTGAGGAACAGATCCACCGACTCCAAAAGCCGCGGCCGGTGGTCTATCAGTTGCGACTTCTGACAAACCCTTCCCGGTAAAAGGCAACCCACGCAGAGTTTTCCGCTCCCCGGGGCAAGCTCAAATCTCGGGGGCTTTGGTGGCCGATACGCTTCCAGGCCCCTTTGCAAGGAGCTTGTCATGCAGCAACCGGCCTCGCATCGCTGGTGCCCTCGGTGCGCTCGGGTGACGCTCAATGCCCCCTTGCCCATGCTGGTCTCGGATGCCCAGCGTCTGCGCCAGCTCACCCAACAAGTGCACGGAGTTTATCATCGCTATTTTTGCCAGGAATGTCGGGAAGTTTGGGAAGCCGTAGAAGTGCCCTGGGAAGTGCTGGAACAACTTCTTGAAGATCGGGCCGAAAAAGACCAGCTCTTACACCAGCTAGCGCTGCTTCGGCTGAAAGCGTGCCAACAAAACACCACCGAAGACTCTCACGAAGCCCAGGCTGCTTGAATCTGATCAAGTTGACAAAATCCGTGTAATTGCTCCAAAGGGAATAAGCGCACCTGCCCCTAAGGCCGATAAAGTTTACACACAGTTGTGCGGTGTTCTGAATTTCCGTTGGGGTGTGGTGCCATGCAAGCACGCGTGCTGGTTGCAGCGTTTGTAGTGAGCCTGATGGGCGGTTCCTCGGCCATTTGGGCTCAAAACAGCGGAGTTTTCAACCCTCTGGAAAGCTTCCGCAAATTGCTCTTTGGTCCTGCCTCGGTCCAATCATCTCACGGCCGGATGCCCGAGGCCGGACACAAGTTTCGCCGTTCCAATCGTTCCCGGCACACCCATCACCACTCCAGAGGCCATTCCCACGATCACTACCATCACCACCATCACCACTACCATCGCCACGACCCTGGTGAGGAAGCCGAAGCTCCCCCTGCCGAGCCGGAGAGGAGCTCAGGTGCCGCTCGCCGGGTTTCCCGAGATCGGAAACCCACGCCGGTGATTCCGGCCCCACGGTTTAAGCCTTATGGTCGGATTTATTCTGAGCCTTCCAGCGGGCGGGAAACGGAACCCTTGCTGCCTCCGCCAAAACGCACCACGCACCAGCGTCCTCAAGTTCCGGAACAAGTCGTTGAAGATACCACCTTGCCTCCGTTGGCCGAATCGGCAAGCGACACGAAAAATGCGCAAGAAGATTCCCAAGCTCCCGCCAAGTTGGATCGCTTGCCCCAACCCGCCCGACAGTTGAATTCCTCTGCTGGTTCTTCGCGTCGTCGGCGAGGTAGTTCGTCATCCCCGGGACCACCAGAGCCTGAAGCCACCCAAGCTGGCTCCGCCTCGTCCGAGGTTCAAGCTCCCTCTGTTGGCTCCAGCGTCCAGGCGGCGAGCTTGGATCCGAAGCCCGCTTCAGCCCAGCTTGATGGAGACAGCGGCCCGTTGTTTCTGGCCGTCAGTCCGGCTGTGGCTATCCGGTGCATTGGCCCAAGTGAGCTGGTGGTGGGCCAGCCGGCTTCGTACCGGATGGAAGTGAAAAACTCCGGTCAGGTGAGTGCTCGGGGCGTGCTCATCGCGGTGGCAGTGCCTGCCTGGGTGGAAGTGGTCAAGCATGAGACTCTTGTCGGCCAGGTGCGCGTGATTCGTCAAGACAACCACCAACAAGTGCAATGGCAAATTGCCACTTTGGACCCAGGCGCTGTGTGTCAGTTGGAGCTTCAACTCCAGGCCCAAGAGAACCGGCCTGTGGAGCTTCGGGTACAAGGGAGCATTCAGCCGCTGGATTCCCAGGTGGAACTGACGGTCAAGGAAGCTCAACTTCAGCTAGCCCTAGAAGGTCCCGACGCGGTGGAGTTTGGCCAAAGGGCGGTGTATCGGCTGGTGTTTTCCAACCCGGGCACTGCCGACGCCCAAGATGTGAAAATCCGCTTGTTGCCGATAGATTCGTCCGACCAACCTGATGAGCACACCTTGGGCACCATTGCGGCCGGAGGTCGCAAGGTGGTAGAAGTGGAACTGGTGGCCCGACGACGCGGAACTGTGGACATCCGTGTGGAAGCCACCGCCCAAGGCAATCTCAAGGCGGTGGCCCACAAACGGGTCCGAGTGCTCAAGGCTCAACTGGCTCTGGCCGTTCAGGGGCCTCGGGTGCGATACGCCGGCACGGAGGCAGTATATCGGGTGCAGGTGACCAACCAAGGCGATGCTCCTGCGCGGAATGTGAGGGTTCGGGCCCTCTTGCCCTCGGGATTGGAGTTGGTGCAAAGTTCCCACAGCGGGCAATGGGATGCTCAAAAGGGTGAGCTTCGCTGGAAATTGGGTCGTTTGGGACCTGGGGAAAGTATGACCCTTCAAGCTCGTCTTAAGTGGACCACCGAAGGACGAGGGATCATCCGCGTGGTGGCTCAAGCTCAACCGGACTTGAGCGCCTCGGCCCGACACTCCACTCAGGTAATCGGTCTGGCCGACTTGGACCTGGATCTGAAGGCTCCTCGGGGAGTCGTGCCTGTGGGCGAGGAAACCACCTACAAAGTCATCCTGACCAACCAAGGCACCAAAGCAGCCGAAGCGGTCCAGATGCGCGTGGTGGTCTCGCCAGAGCTGGAACTGATTTCGCTTGGCGGAGTGGGGACAAAGTTTGAGATTCACGGTCATCAGGCCCAAGCCACTGTGGACCTGGTGGCTCCCGGCAAATCGCGCACGGTGGAAATTCGCACCAAGGCCCTCTCGCCGGGCAGTCATGTGGTCCGCGTGGAGGTGTTCTGCCCGTCGTTGAACATCCAGTTGGGAGAACAGAAGACCACGCGGTTTTTTGCAGATGAGGACGATCCCTTGGGACCACAGTCCTCCGGTCAGGCGCCCAAGCTTTCGACTCCTTTGGTGCCTCAGCCGGTTCCCGGCCCTGCTTCCGACTCCTCTGCTTCATCCCCCCAACCCACTCCCGTAATCCCTCAGCCGCAGTTTCCACCCATGCCTGATCCCAACTCCAACTCGGGGGACTAACCCGCTTGCAATGCCCGCGCCGACTCGGCAAGTGAAGCTACCGTCCGCCGCGGAAAAGGGCTTCGTAGAGCCGTTGGGCCGGAAGCAGACCCACGGTGCGGCCTTGTTCGTCCACCACTTGGGCCAACAGGTGTCCGGAAGTGTGCATCTGCACCAGGGCCGAAATGTGGGGCTCTTTGGCCTGGATTTGGGGCAGGGGGCGGATGGGAGTCAGCTCCTTGCCTGGCGAAAGGGCCACTTCGCCCACCACCACATAGCCAATTAGTTTGCGGTGTTGGGGGTCTTCCACGGGAATGGTGATCAGGTGGTGGCGTCGGGCCAGGCGGATCAAATCAGCTCGGGAATAATCGGGCCGCACCCGAGGCAACCTGCCCGACGGCACGCAAAACTGGGCCACCGGCAATGTGGCCGAAGCCAACAGGCCCTGAGCCACCTGACGCTGCACCGGACGCAGCACCCCGGCTTCGTGCCCCTCGTCCAACACCGATTCCAACTCCCGACGCAACAGCACCAATTGCCACTGAGGATGAGAGGTGCCCACCAGATATTCCAACACCCGACCAAATACCCAAAGCACGGCACTGATGGGAGCCAGAACTACCGCAAACATCAAAAACCACGGCCCGCACCGATAAAGCAGCCGATTGGGAGCCTGATAGAACATTTGCTTGGGGAGCAACTCACCCAGGACAAACAACACAGGGGCCAGCACCACCGGGGCGACCAGTTCCACGGTTTTGCTGCCGGAGATGACATCCACGGCCAGCACCACAGCCAAGGAAACCAGGTAGTTGGCTACATTGTTTCCCACCAAGGTGGTGGCTACGAACACAGCCGGATGGTTGGAGAGCCACCAGAGGGCTTGAGCCACGCGCTGTCCGGCTCGGGCATCAAGAAGGAGTCGGAGCCGGTTAGCCCGATAAAACCCCGTCTCTGAGCCGCTGAAAAACCCGCTCAGTACCAGTCCCAACAGCCCCAGCACCAACGCCAGCCAGCCCATCACTCCTCCTCCTGCTGCGTAGGCGAAGGCTCCGTCAAGGAAAGTTCCACCAGGGGGACTCCGCGTTCAGGAGCCTGAATCACCCGAAAGCGAAACGGCCCCCACTGAGCCTCGTCCCCGGGCTGAGGGACCCGCTGCAACAGCTCTTGCAACAACCCACCCACTGTAACGGCATGCGTGTCAGGGGTGTTTTGGATGCGAAAGTAGCGTTTGATCCGCCGCAAGGTGGTCATGCCAGTGACCTGATAGCGTCCGTTGTGGATAGGCACGATGGGAGCCCGGCCCATCAAACGCTCCGTGCGGCTTTTCCCCTCTCCGAAGATCGTCTCCAGGATGTCGTCATAGGTGATCACGCCGATGGTCTCGCCATATTCGTTGATCACCACCGCCACGCGGCGATCGCTCTGGCGCATCTGATCCCAGGCATCAGCCACCACACAGCACCAAGGGACATAAAGCACCGGTTCGGCATAGTTTTCCAGGTGCCGAGGCGGAATGTCCCAAAGGTACTTCAACGCAATCGCTCCTGCGATCTCCTCACTGTGCAGCTCGGTGATGAACACATAGCCGCTGGCCGGATAGCGTCCTTGGAGTTGTTTCAGATGCACGGGAGGGGAGAGCACTACGATGTGGTTTCGGGGGCGCATGAGTTCTTCGGCACGCATTTGGGACAGGTCCACAATGTTGTGCAGCACGCGCTCCTCTTGCTGCATCAAGGCGGCATCGGTGGTGGAGAGCGAGATAGCCCGTTCCAGATCGTGCACTTGCAGATAGGGTTCGGGTTCAAACCGGGGAAAGAGTACGCGTTTCACAGCAGCCGCCACGGTGCGCAGAAGCGGCAACACGGGATCGACCAGACGCACGGCACCGGCCAGCGGCACAGCCACGGCCATGGCGATGCCTCGGGTCCACATCACGCCCAAGCTCTTGGGCAGCATCTCGCCCAGGGCGATGATGGCCAACATGGCTCCCAGGGTAAGCCAAGTGGCCGGGCCCAACTGACCCTGACGCTGAAGATACAAACTGGCCACTGAAGTGACGGCAAAGTAGGCCACATTGATAATCAAGTTCCAGAACAACACGGCGGCCAGGAGCCGCTCGGGGTCTTGCAACAATCGGGCGGCGGTGCGTTGGGCGGCGTTGCCTTGGGCAAACCTGCGGCGATCGCGCCGACTCAGATAAAACAACGCCGCTTCGCTCCCAGAAAAAAACGCCGAGGCCACCAACAACGCCCCCAGCGGCAACAGCCACGGCACCACTTGCCAGCCCAACTCCTCGCCCTCCTTGCCCCAGGCTACTCCTCCAACACCGTCGTCCGTCCCGTGGCTACATCAAACTCCGCTATCGCCGGAATGAGCATCGCCAAGGTGGTAAAACTGTAGGTGATCGCCACCACCAGGAACACTCCCAAGGTGTAATTGAGCAAGAAACTGGTCATGGCATAGAAAGTGGCAAAGGGACACAACAAAGAAGCCAGCGTGATGGCCGGCGAAGGATTGCGAATGCCCAAGGCAAAAAACATGGCCACGCCCCCACCGAGCATGCAAATCAAAAACGGCGCCAGTTGCACTTGGAAATTGCCCCCAAAAGCCACCATGATCCGCATACAAGTGGCCACGCCCACGGCCAGGAAAAACAAAGTGCCCAAGCTGGTGGCAATCGCCTGCCGGGAGCTGACATAGCTCATGCCCACATGCATGCCCAACACTGCAGCGAACACCACCAGCACCAACCAGCCCAGGGTCAAAAACAGCAGGTTTTCCCCACGCAAAGCTCCCCACCACCACAGTCCCAGGAGCAGCAGCACCGGCAAGAGAACCATCTCTTTGGTGTTGTACAACACCCCGGCCAGCTTGCCAAAGATGATTTCCTTGGGAGTCAGGTCGCTGACCAGCAACAGGTCCAAGGTGCGTCCGTCGCGTTCGTTGGTGATGGAAGTCACCCCTAAAGCGTTGATCATCAACAAAGCCATCAGGCCCAAGGAGACCAGCACGGTGGTAAGCAGTCCGGCGGGCGGACCGTGCGGGCTTGGCATCATATAGCCGAGCAATCCGGCTGCTGCGGCCACCAGCAGCGCCCAGGCCACCCGCACCAGCAGCACCTTGCGCCCATAGGCCCAGGTGCACACTTCGCGCCACAGCACGGGATTGCTCCACACTTGGGCTCTCCAGGCCGGAGGCCACCACCAAGGGATGGGCTTTTGAGCCACTCCTGGCTCATCGCTCAAGGCACTAGCCAGGGTGGGACCAGTGGCTTCAGAAGGTGGCTCGGCCAACTCCTGCTCCAACTGCGCCAGGGTGCGGATGTCCCAAGGGGCAGCAAAAATGGACTCGGTGGTTTGTTCTTCCTGCCGGGGAGTACCTCGGTCGGGAGTGCTGTTCCAGGGGCGCAGGCGCCAGATGGCCACAGCGTTCAGCACTGTGGTGGCCACCAGCACAAAGAGCCCGAATCCCCAAAGCCCACGGCTTCCGGTGTCCAGGGCCTCCAATCCCCAAGGGGGGTGCAAGGCTTGCTGCAAAGCACGCCAAGGGCTGAAGACGGCCGCCCAGCTTGTCCACTGCGCTTCTTGGCCAGATGGAGCCACCAGCACCACGGTTTCCCAAAGCCCGATCCAGAAGACCATCACCAAGGTGGTCAGGGCCAGAGTTTGAAAAGTCTTCTCGCGCCAAAAAGCAATCACCGCACCCAACGAAGCTGCCAGCACTGCCGCGGCCAAAGTCACCACCGTCACCCGGACTATCTGCTCCAGCGACACCCCTCCCAGAAGCGACAAAAACAAAAACAGCGGCACGGCACACAGCACCAGCGTGATCACATGCAAGGCACTGGCTCCCACCTTGCCCAGCACGATCTCTCGATCCCGAAGCCGCGTCAGCAGCAGCAACACCAG
>JAJRRR010000087.1 GCA_024279285.1 Planctomycetota bacterium | reverse complement strand
TGCTCATACACCCGAGCCACGGCGGCAAAGTCCAACTGGCCCCAACCCTGGGCTTCAGCAGCGGTGTACTGCTCCAAAGCTGTGGCGGCCACCGGTTGAGGAACGCCCAACTGCTGAGCCATTTGGCGAGCCAGCCGAAGGTCTTTACGCATCAGCGTGGTGGTAAATCCCGGTTGGTAATTTCCGGCCAGGATGAACTTCTTCGCGCGAGCTTCAAACACTGCCGAAGACCCGCTGGAGTGGGAAATCACTGCCACCGCCTGCTCCAGGTCCACCCCGGCGGCTTGGGCCAGCGCGAGCCCTTCGGCCACCAAGGCCATCGTCCCGCCGGCGATAAGCTGATTGACCAGCTTGACCGTCTGACCAGAGCCTAACGGACCCAGATGGTAAATCCGCTCGCCCAACACTTCCAAAATCGGCTTGGCCCGATCCAACACTTCCCGAGGCCCTCCCACCATGATGGTGAGCGTTCCAGCCTGAGCTCCCCAAGGTCCGCCTGAAACCGGAGCATCCAGAACCTGCATGCCGCGTTGGCCCAACTGCTCAGCCACGCGACGGATGGTCCAGGGACCAATGGTGCTCATCTCCAGCAGCACTTTCCCAGGCCCGGCTCCTTCCACAAGCCCATGAGGGCCCAGGGCCACTTCTTCCACCTGAGGGTCGGCCGGGAGGATGGTGATGACAAATTGGCTTTGGTCGGCCACTTCGGCCGGGGAAGCGACGGCTCGGGCTCCCAGTTGGCTAAACTCCCGGAGGACTTCCTGCCGCCGAGCGTAGAACACCAACGAGTATCCGGCCCGAATCAGATTCCGAGCCATCGGGGCTCCCATCGTGCCCAAGCCAATAAATCCCACCGTGCTCATCTGCTCAAGCTCCTTTTACTCCAAGAAAGGTCGCGTCAGCTCATCCGGCCAGCGAGCGTCGGGGAGCCGAAGCACCGTTTTCCCCAGAGCGAAACACCAGTTGCACGCATCCCGGACCCAGCAGTTCGTCCAGTTTCCCACGCAAGGTGCCGTCGTACTTCACTCCCAGTCGCGGACAAGGCATCCACACCCTGGCTCCATTTTCCAGATGCAGCACAAGCTCCACCTCGCAAGGGCCGCGGTGCTCTTGCAACACTTGGCGCAACAGTTCCAGCACCCCAGGGCCATGACGATCGGGGTTCAGGTGCAGATGGAGTCGTTGAACCAGATGATGCTGGGCTTCTTCCAGAGAGAGCAAGCGGTTGACGATAAGGTTAATCGTGTCGGTGTCGCGTCGTTCCACTCGGGCTTGGGCCACGACGACCGAGTCGGGCTGCACCAATTGTCCGCACTGGGCAAAAGCGTCCGGCCACAGAATACAACGCACTGTCCCAGTGCGGTCTTCCAGGTCAAACATGGCGTATTTGCTGGGGCGATCGGGTCGGGCATTGCGCGTGTGGCCAAAGCGAATGGCCGAAATCATCCCGCCCACACTCACCTCGGCTCCTGAGCGCACCTGGGCCAATTGCTCCACGGTGTGGGTCGTGCATCGGGCCAACTGGTCCTGGAACCGATCCAAGGGATGGCTGGACCAGTAAAAGCCCAGCACTTCGCGTTCCCGTTGAAGTTTTTCCTTTTCGTCCCAATCGGGCACTTGAGGCGCCACGGCCGGCGGGGCTTCCTGGGCAGGACCGGAACCAAACAGACTGCGTTGGCCTGCGCGGCGATCTTGCCAATGGGCGGCACCTTGATTCAAGGCAGCATCCAGGGCGGCCATCAATTGAGCCCGACTCCACCCAAAACAATCCATCGCTCCTGCCTTGATGAGCGATTCCATGGTGGAGCGTCCGCATTGACTCGGATCCACGCGGCGGCAAAAGTCGTACAGGTCCCGAAAAGGCCCCTCTTCCCGGGCCCGACAGATCGCCTCCGCCGCCGGTGCTCCACACCCCTTGATCGCCGTAAGTCCAAACAAAATCCTCCCGCCGTCCACGGTAAACTCCGGCCAGGACTGATTCACATCCGGCGGACACACCTCAATGCCCATCCGTTGACAGTCCTCTAAGTGCTCCACCAGGGAATCTTTGCTTTTGAAATTGCGTTGAGGAATGTCCCCACAGAGCAAAGCGGCCATGAACTCTACCGGAAAGTGGGCCTTAAGATAAGCCGTGGTGTAGGAAATCTTCGCATAAGCCGTGGAGTGACTTTTGTTGAACCCGTAGCCAGCAAACTTCTCAATCATGCCGAACAGCTCATCCGCTTCTTTCTGGGAAAGCCCTTGAGCGGTGGCTCCTTGGAGAAACTGTTCCTTGTACTTTTGAATAATTTCCAGTTTTTTCTTGCTGATGGCCTTGATACATTTGTAAGCATCTGCAAGAGGAATGCCGCCCAGCCGGTTCAAAATCCGCATCACTTGTTCTTGATAAACCATCACCCCATAGGTTTCTTCCAGCACTTCTTTCATTACGGGGTGTTTATAAACAGGTTTTTTCTTTCCGTGCTTGACCAGGATGTAGTCGTCCACCATACCGCCTTCCAGCGGCCCGGGACGATAGAGGGCATTGGTGGCGATGATGTCGCGGAAGCTGTCCGGCTTCATGCGTTGAAGCAGTTCCCGAATGCCACCCCCTTCCAGTTGGAAAATCCCCTTAGTTTCCCCCCGGCAGAGCAGTTCAAAAGTTTTTTTGTCGTCCAGCGGGAGATTGTAAATATCAATTTTTCGTCCGGTAGTTTTCTCAATAAGCTCAACCGCTTTGGACAAGATGGTAAGGTTTCTCAGTCCAAGAAAGTCCATTTTCAACAATCCGGCCCGTTCCACATCGTCCTTGTCCCATTGGGTCACCACATCATCCTTGCCGGGAATCTTTTGCAGTGGGAGGTACTCCATCAATGGCTTATCGGCGATCACCACTCCGGCGGCATGGGTGCCGGCGTTTCGGGCCAATCCTTCGATTTTTCGGGCAAAGTCAATCAACTCGCGAACTTCAGGATCGGTTTGGTACTTCTGGCGCAGTTCCTCACTTTCTTGCAGGGCTTCGTCCACGGTAATTTTGGGCCGGTTGGGAACCAGGGAGACCAGGGCGTCCACACGAGCCACGGACCATCCCAGCACCCGGCCCACATCCCGTATCGCATTCCGCGGTTGCAAGGTGCCGAAGGTGCCGATTTGAGCGACATTTTCCTCTCCGTATTTCTGGCGCACATAGTCAATTACCTCAGCGCGACGCTCCTTGCAAAAATCAATATCAATATCCGGCGGCTCAGGACGGTTTTCGTCCAGAAAACGCTCAAACAACAAGTCATATTCCAACGGGCACACATGGCTGATGCCCAGCGCATAAGAAACCAAAGCTCCCACGCCGGAGCCTCGTGCGCTGCACAAAATTCCCCGGGAGGTGGCAAACCGCACGACATCCCAAACAATCAAAAAGTAGTTGGCAAATCCCAGCTTGCAGATCACAGCCAACTCGCGCTCCAGGCGTTCCATTACCTCCGGGGCAAGTTGACCGTTCGGCATCCGCTGGGGATTGTTGGCATAGCGACGCTTGAGTCCTTCGATGCAGAGTTTTCTTAAAAGTTCTTCGGCAGTGGTTCCTTCTGGAAGTTGATAAACCGGAAAGTGAGGCTTCCCCAGTTCTAAATCTATGTCCACTCGGTCGGCGATTTCCTGGGTGCGCTCCAGAGCATCTGGGAGATCAGAGAAAACCTCGTACATTTCCTCCGGCGTGCGCAGATGAAACTGATTGGTTTCCATACGCAGCCGATTCTGATCACTGCGGAACTTGCCGGTGTTGACGCACAGTAAGATGTCTTGAACATCGTGGTCCTCTTGCTCTACATAATGGGCATCACTGGTAGCGACCACCGGCACTCCTAGCCGTCGGGCGATGTCCACAGCAGCCTGACGCACTATACGCTGAATTTCCAACCCATTGTCCTGAACTTCAATGTAATACCGATCTCCGAATATTTGAGAAAACCAGCGCGCTATTTCTTCGGCTTCTTTATAATCGGGTTCTGCTTCTTTACGACGCAAAATAGCCTGGGCAAATTCTCCTGACACACAGCCGCTTAAGCAAATAATTCCTTCGTGATATTGAGCCAGCAGCTCATGATCCACACGCGGTTTGCGATAAAATCCCTCTAAAAAAGCTTTGGAAGAAAGCTTGATAAGATTCTTGAACCCTCTGCGGTTCATGGCCAGGAGAGTTAAATGGTAGCTGGACTCCTGACCGGGAACGGTTTCCTTTTTAAAACGACTACCTGGGGCAACATAGGCTTCCATACCCAGGATGGGGTTAATGCCGGCTTTTCGGGCCAGGGTGTAGAACTTCAAAGCTCCGTAGAGGTTTCCATGATCGGTGAGGGCCAGAGCCGTCATGCCGCACCGGACGGTTTTTTCCACCAGACGCTCAATCCGGCTGGCCCCGTCCAGAAGACTGAAATGGGAATGACAATGCAAATGGACAAAACGACCTGTGCTCACAGCCACACTCCTTTGATCGGTCCACTCCATCAGACGGTCGCCACGGGAAAGGATTGTACCGCCTAGAAAGCTCCAGGGGGAGAGCCTTTAGGAAACAATCACCCTGGCTTGGGAACACAAAAACCGTTTGCACCCCTGGGGAAGCCCGGCTAAAGTGAGCAATGACCCTCAGTGCGTACCGTAAAGGAGTTGAGAGCGATGAAGGGGGCACTTTCCTGGAGCGTGGCGTTTCTGGCACTCTCGGGTGCGGTGGCAGCCCAATCGGCCTCCAGGCTGGAGTTTCCGCGTCATCCTGCGGCGTGGCTCAACTCGGCTCCCTTGTCCACCAAGCTGTTGCAAGGCAAGGGAGTGGTGCTGGTGTTTTTTGAGGAAAGCTGACCCAAGTGCCAGCAGCGGTGGCCTCAGTGGTTGGCGGTCGCCAACGCGATGGCCAAACAACCGGTGATTTTCATCGCGGTCAACTCGGGCACTCCCCCGGCTCAAGTGGCTGCCTATGTACGGCGGCATCGGATCATCTGGCCGGTGATCGTGGATGTGGATCGTTCGTTTGAACGGGCCTGTGGGATTCAGCCTCCCGTGAGCTTGCAAAACATCTGGCAAGTGCGGATTCTCACACCCGATGGTCGTTTGCTTCCCGGAAGTGCGACCAATTTGGAAGCTTCTGCCCAGTTGGCTTTACAGGGGGCTGCTTGGAATGTGGATCCCGAGGGCATCCCCCCTTCGCTACATCGGGCGTGGCAAGCGATTGAGTTTGGTCGGTTTTCGGCGGTGGCCAAGCAGGTGCGCAAAGCGGCCCGATCCCGCGACCCCGCCACACGCCAAGGAGCCGAAAAACTGCTCAACTATGTGCATCAACAAATCCAGCAACAGCTCCAACAAGCCCAAGAAGCCCTGCAACAAGGCCGAAAGTGGACTGCCTATCGGCTGCTGGAGCAGTTGCTGGAGCGGTTTGCCGGTTATGAGCTTCCCCCGCAGGTAAGAGAACAAATCAAAACCCTGGCCCGAGATCCCGAACTCAAAACCCAGCGTGCGGCGTGGCGAATGCTCCAAAAGGCTCAACAATTGCTTCGTTCTCCGCGCACGCACCGTCGCGGCGAGGCTCTGCTGGAGCGGGTGGTGAAGCAGTATCCCCAAACCGAGGCAGCCCAAGTGGCTCAACAGTTGTTGGGTTCTTCCGGTTCGGGACCTTAGGGGGCTGACCCATCCTCACTTTCTCCCCGGCCGTGTGAAAAAACTGGCGGTCCCCTCCAACTGGTTTTTTTGGTATGCTGATTTTTTTGGTATGCACTTGCAACAATTTTCCACCTCAAGCCGAACACCAAGGATAAGACCGTCGTGGACGGCAGGGTTGCTATCCACTGGCTGTCGCCGAGTGCCTTTGGGGTGGCCCGCATGGTTTGGGACCGAGTGCACCCCTCTGCGGTCCAGGCATTCTCGACCTTGATCTTGGACCTGAGCGAAGCCCTGGGATAAGGTTATTGAAAAGCATGAGGATCGGTCAGCCGGGGCACTTGGGTTGTCAGTCAGGGGTAGGAAGTTTATGATTAGCCATTGAAAAGACACTCCAGCAGGAAGAAGGCCCGGCCATGAAAGAGGGAATCCATCCAAAATACTACCAAACCACCGTAACTTGCGGCTGTGGAAACACTTTTGTCACCGGCTCCACGGTCCCGGAGCTGAAGGTGGATATTTGCAGTGCTTGTCACCCGTTTTTTACCGGAAAGGTCAAGTATGTAGACACGGCCGGGCGAATTGAAAAGTTCCAGCGCCGTTTCTCGGGTCAGTACAAGAGCCTGCAACGCAAAAAGAAAAAAGCTCCCACTTCTGGCGAAGAACAGCCTTCTTAGCCCTCGCCCGAGGGCACAGGATTGCCTGGAAAGTGCTACTTTTGTGCAGGCCGAAGTTCCCTCGTGGGCGGGGGGTGTGCGCCCCGAGGGACTTTTTCTGGCTTCTTGGCCGCTTGGAGAGCTGAGCGATGCTGGACCAACTGGAGGAAAAGCTTGCGCGCTACGAGGAGATTGAGCGCCTGATGCTGGACCCACAAGTGCTGGCCGATTCCCAGCGCGTGGCCGCCTTGGCACGCGAGCGTGGGATGCTGGCCCGTGTGGTGAGCAAATATCGGGAATTCAAAAAAATCAACCAGCAAATTGCCCAAACCCGTCAGCTCCTGGAAGAAGGCGACGAGGAACTGCGCGAACTGGCCGAAGCCGAACTGCCTCAACTGCGCCAACAACGCGAAAAACTCTACGACGAGCTGATTGAACTCACCATGGGCGGGGAAGATTCCCAACGCACCCGATGCATGCTGGAAATCCGAGCCGGAACCGGTGGAGAGGAGGCCGCCTTGTTTGCCCGCGACTTGTTCAACATGTATCGCAAGTACGCCGAAAGCAAAGGCTGGCGGGTGGAAGTGATGGACGCCCATGCGTCGGACTTGGGCGGATTCAAGCAGGTGGTCCTGGCCATTGAAGGCCAGGACTGCTACCGACTGCTGCGCTACGAGGGGGGAGTGCACCGGGTGCAACGGGTTCCGGAAACTGAGGCCAAGGGGCGCATTCACACCTCCGCAGCCACCGTGGCCGTGATGCCCGAGCCGGAAGAAGTGGAAGTGGAGCTGCGGCGAGAGGATTATCGGGAAGATGTGTTTCATGCTTCCGGACCAGGCGGACAGCATGTCAACAAAACCGCCTCGGCCATCCGACTCACGCATCTGGAAACCGGCATCGTCGTCACTTGCCAGGATGAACGCAGCCAACACAAAAACCGAGCCAAAGCCCTGCGGATGCTAAAAGCTAAACTTTATGAGCATAAGATGCGCCAGGAGCAACAGAAGCGGGCCGATCAGCGTCGGGCCATGATTGGCTCAGGCGACCGCAGCCAACGCATCCGCACCTACAACTTTCCCGAAAACCGCGTCACCGATCATCGCATCGGGCTGACACTCTACCAACTGGACCGGGTGCTCCAAGGCCATTTGGACTCGATCATCCAAGCCCTGTTGGACCACGAACGCGAACAGCACAAAGCCTTGCTGGCCAAGGGAGCCGGAACCTCCTCCGAAGAAAAGTAGCCCTGGCCGTGCCGCATTTACTCGCCTCCTGCCAAAGCAAACTCCTCATGAGCCCGTCGGGCTCGCACCACTTGCCAGGGAGGGCGGTGGGCCACCAAGGCAGCCAGGCGAGTGATTTGCTCAGGATGGGCCCAGCCTCGGTGCACAAAGAGCCAGTAGCGGACTTCCAGGGGCTTTTCCGGAGTGAGCTTGATGGGCCCCTGGGCACAAAGTGAAGGCCCCAACCAGCCGTTGCTCCGCACGATCCAGGCGGAAGGGTGGCCAGGGTTGGTGGGATGATCCAGGCAGGTGATACCCTCCGGCTGACCGGAGCGGGAGGGTCCGGAGTAATCTACCCAGGCTGCCCGATGGTCCAAAATGGCCTTTTCTCCCTGGCGGCCTTGCTCGTCGGTGAGTCGTCCTTGGCCGAAGTGTTCGCTTAGCTCCTTGGCCACCCGAAGTCCAAGCAGCCCATAGCGCCCTTGGCCCAATACGATTTCCCGTTGCCCTGGGGCTGGCTTCAAGGTGCTTTGCAACTCCAGGACCCATTCCCGAGGCTCCAGCACCCCTTGCCACACCCACCACGGATGAACCACCACGATCAACCGGTGGCGGATCAGCTCTTTTGTTTCAAGTTGCCATCCAAGCTCCACAGCCATAGCTGCTCCTTGATGGCCGTCTTGATAAACCAACCAGCGCCGTTGCACGACGCGCCCCGGTCCCCGATCAGTCCAGAAATCCTGGCCTTGCACCTTGAAGTGGGCAAACCACAACGAGCGATGATGACGCTCGTGCCAAGTGCCCGGATGACCCAGTCGGGTCAAACTCTTGCCCGAGGGACCCACCACCGGATAAAAAAACGGCCGCGGATACCACGGCCCATGGTGCCATCGCAACACTTCCCAATCACCGATGGCAAACCGTACTTGAAACTCCGGCAACGGGTCCACATGGCAGCGCTTCATGGCTTAGGAAGGGGCTTAAGGGGAAGGATCAGCAGCCGAGGGCAAGCGGGGACCAATGCGAATGTAGCGAAACCACACCGGCTCATGGTGGTTCTGAAGGCCCAGGTAGCCTCGCAACAGCCGGTGCTTAAGTTGCGGGTGCGTTCGGGCATCGGCGTCCACGACCAGGTGTCCGTTGTGCCAAATGCGATAGTGAGTGCCCCGACAATCTATTTCCAAGCTATTCCACTGCCCTGGAGGCCGACTCACGCGCGGCTGGGCGGGAGCAATGGCATATAAACTGGCCGAGTACTGGTAGGGTTTAAGGTTTTTGTACCGAGGGGCCGAATCGTCCAGTATCTGCACTTCCACGCCGGCTTGTTTTTCACCCAGTTCTGGCCCTCGGTGTTCCCCGGTGCGCGGCACACGCACATACACGCCGGAGTTTCCTCCAGGACGCAGCTTGTACTGCAATCGCAAGTTGAAGTCGTCAAACTGCTCCCGGGTGCGAAGCCAGGTGCCCCGTTGGCCCGTGCAAAACAGCACCGAACCGCGCATTTTCCAACACGAAGGGGCTGAGAGTCGGGCAGGTTCCCAATGACGCTGGAAATTGCCTGGCTCCAACAGCGACCGGTGATCCAGCTCCCGGACCCAAATGTTGCGAAATTGAAAAGTTCCTCCCGTGTCCACTTCAGCCTGAAGTCCCAAGTAGCCCCAGGAACGCTTTAGCCCCTGGACGCTCCAAACCTGACAATCGTTGATCCACAGCGTGGCCCGATCGCCACGGACTACAAGTTTGAGGCGATTCCACGCCTCGGGACAGACAAGCCCTGGGCAGGCTTTTGCCCCGGGCAGGTTGGCCACCTGGCCTTCGGCCCCTTGGCGCAAGTTGATTTGATGTTCCGCAGGCCAAGGCTGACCGGACTGGGGCAAGGGGGAGCGGAAAAACACCCCCGAGTCGTAGCCCCGCTTCCGACCAGGCTTCCACTCCAGATGGAGCACGAAGTTGCGGTATCCGTGCACGCTGCGCACCCAGCCTTGACCGCCCAAGATGTGCAACACTCCATTCTTGAGTTCTGCTTGGCAGCCCTCGGTAACCCAGTGGTCTTCCAGTTGGCCTTGGGTCATCGGCACTAGAAATCCCAAGGGGGCAGCCCAAGCCCCAGTCGCCCCCACCACCACAATCAGTCCGACGATCAGTTGGTTTCGCAATGGTATCAGGATCATGCAGAGCATCCTGAAAATCGGAGTGGGAGGAAGTCAGGCTACACCGTGGTTGCCTTCATTGTGTTTAGCTCTCTGGGAGAAAGCAAATCCGTAAAACATTTGGCCAATCCCCGAGCCTGGATTACACTCAGCCTTGAATTGGGTGGTTCTGGACAGCCGGAACAGAGCTTGCCAAGGGCTTGCTTGGCAACTCCAGCAACAAGGAGACCCAAGATGCAGAGTCAAACCCCAAAGCGGATCAGTCGTCGGCGTTGGTTGGCAGGAGTAGGCTTAGGCTCCTTGGCTTGGGGCGCGTTGGCTCGGGTAAGGAGCACCTGGGCCCAGTCCTCCCCCAAACGCCGTGGACGAATCAAGCAGTCCATCGCCCACTGGTGCTTTGCCCCCTATTGGTCCGTGGAACAGATGTGCCAAGTGGCCCGAAAGCTCGGCTGCCACAGCATTGAGCTGGTGCCGCCCAAGCACTGGCCAACGCTTAAAAAACACGGACTCATCTGTGCCATTGCTTTGGTGGACATGGGCAAATATCCGCCGTTTGTCAAAGGGTTCAACAACCCTCGCTATCACGAGGAAGTGATTGCGGCCACGCGTCGGGCCATTGACGCTTGTGCCGAGGCCGGGTTTCCCAATGTGATCGCTTTCACCGGATATACGCTCCGCGATGTAGATGATCCCAAAAGCGGCCACCTGGACCGCGAAGAAGGGATTCGCAACTGCGTGGCCGGATTCAAAAAAATCATTGGCTATGCCGAGCGGCGCGGCGTGACTTTGTGCCTGGAGATGCTCAACACGCGCGATGACACCCATCCCATGAAAGGTCATCCCGGCTATCAAGGTGATCACACCGATTTTTGTATAGAAGTTATCCGCCAGGTGGGATCACCTCGGTTGAAGTTCTTGTTTGATGTTTATCATGTTCAGATCATGGATGGAGATTTAATCCGACGAATTCATCAATTAAAAGACTACATCGCCCATGTGCATGTGGCTGGTAACCCTGGCCGCGGAGAACTCAACCAGCAGCAGGAAATCAACTATCCGGCTGTAATGCAAGCGCTGATTGAGATCGGCTATCAAGGCTATGTGGGTCAAGAGTTTATTCCCACAGGAGATCCCCTAGCTTCCTTGCGCCAAGCAGTAGAAGTGTGTGATGTGTAATGGCTTGCTTAAAAACCCTCATCCAATAACAGGCTGAACAGAAGTTAAAACTTTTGAAGTGTTTCTGTTTTATAAAAAATCTAAATAAAATTAAAGAGCCGGCTTTTTGTCTTCCAGGCAACTAGAGCAAAAGTGTTATGGAAACTGGAAGTCAAACAGGGTTTCAAACTTCGGAACGGTGTTCGGTCACGACGAATTCACTTTTAGCGTCGGTGCGGATTCGGGCGGCGGCTTGTTGGGGATCGTGGTCCCAAATGACCCACCACCCCCGTTGAGCCGCTAGGGTGAGCCAATGGTGCTTGACTCGTCGGGTGACGACCACCTCCGTGTCAAACGCCATGCACCACATGGTGGGCAGATGGGCGGAGCTTGGACAGATGTCGGCCGGATACAAAGCCCCCTGATCTCCAGAGCTTATCAACACCAACTGGTGCCCTTGTGTGTGGCCTCCGGTGGGAAAGAGCCACAGCCCGGGCAGGTATTCCAAGGGGCCATCGATCAGTTCCAACACGCCGTGTTGTTCCAAGGGAGTGAGGTTTTCCTGAGGGTAGGCTCCGGCCAGCTCCGGAGCCCCGGATGTGGCCACTTGCCATTCGGCTTTTTGGACCACATATCGGGCCTTGGGAAAAGTCGGCACCAGCGAACCGTCCTCGCGGCGCAAAGTGCCGCCTCCGGCGTGGTCAAAGTGCAAGTGGGTAAGGACCACATGGGTGATCTGTTCCGGCTCCACGCCTTTTTGGCTCAGACTTTCCAGCAGCGGGTTGCCTTCTTCCAGGGAAAAGAGTTCTTTCATTCGTGGGGAGCACTTGGGCCCGTATCCGGTGTCAATCAGCACGGTATGCGTCCCGTCTTGAGCCAGCAAGCAGTGGCATCGGCTAGGGATGCGGTTTTTCTCATCCGGTTGGACCCGACGCGACCACAAGGCCCGAGGCACCACCCCAAACATCGCTCCCCCGTCGGACCAAAACCGCCCTCCGTGAACCGATTCCAATCGCCAAGGTCCTATTTCCAGCGTCATGGCTCATCAGGTCTTTGGAGGAAAAGGAATCATGCCAGTTCCAAAGGGAAGGGAGTCAACAGCTCCACCCCCGAAGCAGTAACCAGGTAATCGTTTTCCAGGCGGATTCCGGCCCGAAGCTCCGGACCATAAAGCCCCGGCTCCACCGTAAACACATCGCCTTCTTCAAACACTTCGTCCCAATGGGGATTCAAGTGAGGGGCTTCGTGCGGAAACAGCCCGATGCCGTGGCCCAGGTGGTGATTGAACGCACCCGGGCGATATGCATCCAGGTGCTGTTGCACCCGGTGGAACAACTCCTGGCATCGCATTCCCGGGCGCACGCTCTGCTGGACGATGTCAAACACCTGGCAGATTTTTTCCCAGGCAGCCAGTTGTTCCTGGGTAGGGTGGCCATCCACGCTCAGGGTTCGGGCGTTGTCAGCGAAATAGCCGCGGTAGGCCGGACCTAAGTCCAGGATGTACAGCTCCCCGGCTTCAATGCTTCGGGGGCGAGGGGGTCCGCCTCGGGCCCCACTGGCATAGTCGTTTCCCGTGCCTGTCAATGGTTCGCCCAGATACTCCACAGCGGCTGCCTGAAGCTGGTTGAACATCTCCAGTTCCGAAAGTCCCGGGCGGATGATTTCTCGGGCCCGAGCGTACATCGCTCCCGTGGCCCCTATGGCTTTGCGCAGCAAGGCCAATTCGTCGCTTTCTTTTTTGCGGCGCAGCCGGAACAAGGCAGGTTCGGCATTCACCAGTTGGGCCTGCGGGAACAAGGCCGTTAGATGTGGTCCGGCTGAGGAAAACTCCACGCCCACTCGCTTCAGTTTCCCGCACTTCGGCCACACCCGATGGAGCACTTCCACTGTGGCTGCCCGCTGGTCGTTGCGCACGGTGGAGTGCCATTGGGCCTCATAGGGCACCACTTCCTGAGCCGCCGCCTGTTGAGGCATTTGGCGTTGAGGGGCCACCAGCAGCACTTCTCCTTGTGCCTCAATCACCGCCAGCGGCTCAAACATCCAGGAAAAACGGCAACCGGTGAGCCACTGGACCATGGCCGGATGGCACACCACCACGACCTCCACTTCTTCCTGATGCATCCAGGCCAGAAGGCGTTGTTGGCGCTGAATGCATCCTTGCAGCGTAAGCACAAACGGATCACTCATTGCAGCACTTGTTTTTTGGGGAAAGGAGGCAAAGCGGTGGTCATTTTTTCCCAGGCGGGAGAACAACGCAAGCACCCCAACTGCCGTTTCCGACCAACAAAGGCCCAACGGGCCAAGTGCTCTTGCCAAGGTTTTCCCAGGGCACTATTTCCTGCCCGAGACATTATCAGCAAAGCGCCGAAACACTAGAGGATTCCCGATGAAAACCGAGGATCGCAACCGCACTTGGGCCAGCGTGGGCTTGGTGCTAGCTGTGGCAGCACTGTTAGGGTTGAGTGTGTTGCGGCTGGTGGGAGCGTGGCGCCAGCCCTTGTTTCCCTCGCAATTGGCTTGGTTGGGAGCAATTTGGGCTCTGTTGGGCGGAATGTGGCGTCATTGGGCCCGAAGTCTCTCCTGGACCCAAGGCGAAAAAGGCTGGCTCGTGGCCCTGGGGCTGAGCTGCTGGTTGGGGCTGCTGGTCAGTCAACCGGGCAGCCCGCCGGTGGCGCTGGTGCTGTTTTGGGTGTGGATTCTGGGAGTGCAAGCTGCCTGGTGGAGTTGGTGGGAAGGAGCGAGCTGGAAAAGAGGAGCGGTTCCGTCTGCCTCCTCTGCGATAGCCGAGTCCGTATCGGGCTTAGCCACCGGGTTTGCTGAGTCGGCGACTGAAAAACCCGCTGCCAATCAACGCTCCAGCAACGAAGAAAGCACCGCTCAAACCACCGAGGAGGAAAGCGGGATTTGGGCTGCCATAGCCGATCCCCGCGTGATGCAAGCATGGCAAGCTCGGCGCGTAGGAGATCAGGAGCAGTGGAGTGGTTGGGTGCGTGTGCACTGGGGAGACCAGGCAGCGCAAGAGATCCAGGTGGCCTTTTGCCCTCCTTTGCCTTCCGTGCCTCAGGTGCATTGCGAAGCCGTGGAAGGCGTGGGGGCCGAAGTGGAGGCAGTTCGGGTTTTTCCCCACGGAGTGCGACTGCGCGTGCGGCGCGAAGATTCCTCGGTGCCTGCCTCCGGGTGGACCATCGTGGCCGTAGAAGCAGTGGCCTCCTTGGCTCAGCACAAGGTGGCTTAGCTGTCCCAGGGACTAGACCTGTTCAGTAGCTGCCAGGCCCAAAGCTTCCAAAAGCTCGGAAGCCCGATCGGTCCGTTCCCAAGTGAACTCCGGCTCGTTTCGTCCGAAGTGGCCGCCGGTGGCGGTTTTTCGGTAGATGGGTCGCCGGAGGTTGAGATAATCAATGATTCCCCCGGGGCTCAGGGGGAACAGCTCCCGCACCACGCGGCAAAGGTCTTCTTCGGCCACTTTGCTGGTTCCGGCGGTGTCAATGTGGATGCTGACCGGCTCGGCCACGCCGATGGCATAAGAGAGCTGCACTTCGCAGGATCGGGCCAATCCGGCAGCCACGATGGTTTTGGCCACATGGCGAGCCATGTAGGCGGCGCTGCGGTCCACTTTGGTGGGATCCTTGCCGCTGAAAGCCCCGCCGCCGTGGCGACTCCACCCGCCGTAGGTGTCCACGATGATCTTGCGCCCAGTGAGTCCGCAATCTCCATGCGGCCCCCCCACAGTGAAACTGCCCGAGGGATTGATGTGATACTTCACCCCTTGGGCGTCCAGGTTCTCAGGCAAGCAGTCGGGCACCACTTGCTCAATGATGAAGTTTTTGATTTCCAACTGGCTCACGGAAGGCTCGTGCTGGGTGGAGACCACCACAGTGTGCAATCGCACGGGACGGTCGTCATCAAACTCAATCGTGACTTGGCTTTTGCTGTCGGGGCGCAGCCAAGGCACCTCGCCTTCCACTCGGGCCTGAGTCAAGCGGTGCAGGATGCGGTGGGCCAGCGCGATGGGCAAGGGCATCAGCTCAGGGGTGTGATCGCAGGCATAGCCGAACATCAGCCCCTGATCCCCTGCTCCCAGAGCCTTGCCACGGTTTTCGTCGGCCAGCACGGCTCGGGCAATCTCGGGGCTTTGTTGCCCGATGCAGACCAACACGGCACAGGTGTCGGCCGAAATGCCCATCTCGTCGTCCACATAGCCCACTTGGCGGATCGTGTCGCGCACCACTTCCTGATAGTCTACGGTGGCTGAGCTGGTGATTTCTCCGGCCACCAGGGCCATTCCGCGGCAAACCAGGGTTTCGCAGGCCACCCGAGCCCAAGGATCCTGGGCCAGATGGGCATCCAGTACGGCATCGGAGATCTGGTCGGCCAGTTTGTCCGGGTGGCCCATGCTCACCGCTTCGCTTGTGAACAAATAACGCGACACGATTGGGTTCTCCCTGTACCAGTCAACAAGTGGAGACAGACTCCTTGGGCGATTTTTCCGCCCCTTTTGTGATGGCCATTATAAGGATAGCTCCAGAAAGGCCACAACACGGTCCCCTGAGGAGAGAGCTTTGAGTTTGTGGAATCGGGGGCAACCAGCTTTACGAATAATCTGGCAAGGGGCTGGTGGGGGCAATCTGGGTAAAGTTTGCCGGTTGGAAGGGTTTTTTTGGGTTTGCTTGAAACGCGGGACGATAAAGGCACAACGGCCCTGCTGGGGCTGCTCAGGCCCACCGCTGCCAGCGCTGTTTGTCATCTCATCCCCAGGAATACTCCAGAGAGCGGAAGGTGCCCTATGGGGGGAAACCCTCGCCGGTGGATAGTGGTGCTGACGGTGGTGGGAGTCTGGGCTACAGAGCTGGGATCAGGCCCCCTGTTGGCTCAAACGCACCCAGCTCCTGTTCTGGAAGCTGCCAACACCCTGAAGCTGTTGCCCCCTCAGGGCCAACCGGAATCGTCTCCCGCGACAACTTCTTCTGCCCCAAAGACGGCAGCCCAGCCGGGGTCTGAGAAAACTTCAGAGCCACTTAGCTTGGAACACTTCCAACGCTTGGCATGGCAGCACAATCCCACTTTGGTCCAAAAACGCCTGGAGCTGCAGCGCATCCAAGGTCTGCTGCTCCAAGCTGGTTTGTTGCCCAATCCCCAGATCGGCTATCAAGGACAGGAAATAGGCAATGAGGGTCGTGCTGGTCAACAGGGGGCCTTTATCCAGCAAACCTATCGCCGACGGATCAAGCTTTATTGGGCCCAAGAAGTGCAACGCTTCGCCTTGCAAGTGGCCCAAGCCGAACTGGAAGCCCAACAGCAGCGTGTGCTCACCGATGTGGAAGTGGCCTATGTTCAAACGGCCATCAACCAGCGCCGCGTGCAAGTGGCCCTGCAACTGGTTCGCTCAGCAGAAGAAACCGTCCGCGTGACCCGACTGCTGGAAAAAGCCCAGGAAGTAAGCTCAGCCGATGTGCTTCGGGCCGAAGCGCAATTGTATCAAAGCCAAGTGGAGCTTTATCGGGCCCGACAGGACGAACAGGCAAGCTGGCGCATGCTCCAAGCCGTGGTAGGTTTGGCAAACTTGCCCCGAGGAACTTTAGAACTTCCCCCTCAGGCCGGCAAAGCCCATTGGACCTGGGAAACCTTAGTAAAATATCTGGACCAGGAGAACCCGCTGTTGCGTCAGGCCGAGCTTCGGGCCCAACAGGCTTATGCCCAATGGCAATTACAGTTGGCCCTGGGGCTTCAGGATCCTCAGTTCAGCGGCTCGGTGGCTTACGACCACGGCAGTGGGGATGCCATCGCTGGGGTACAGATTTCCATTCCCATTCCCATCTACAACTGGAACCAAGGCAATGCGATGGCTGCCCGGGCACGCTATCTGGCGGTGCTCCGCGAACGGCAACGGCTGAGCTTGTTGCTGCGTCAGCAACTTGCCGGGGTCTATGCCCAATACCTGGCAGCCGCCCGGGAAGTAGAACTCTACCGGACCCAAATCGTTCCCCGATGGCGCAAGGCCTACGAACTACTCCGCTTGGGCTATCAACAGGGCGAGTTTCAGTACACCGATGTGCTTCAGGCCCAAATGACCTACTTCCAGGCTCAACGCCAAGCCCTGGACGCCATGCTGCGTTGGCACACAGCCGCGGCGCAAATCCAAGGCTTGCTGCTCCAAGGCAGCCTAAGCGTGGATCCTTAAAGGCTTACTTTTTCTTTTCCACATGCCAGGTGTGCTTGCGGAGCCGGGGGCAGTATTTTTTCAGCCGCAGCTTGTCTCCGCCGGGCTTGCGGCGGATGGCATAGTTGTAGTCCCCGGTCTCCTCGCAAACCAGAAACACCACTTCGGCTTTTTTCTTTTTGCGACCGCCTTTGCTTTTGGCCATCGGGTT
>JAJRRR010000086.1 GCA_024279285.1 Planctomycetota bacterium | reverse complement strand
TGTGGCCCAAGGGAAACTCTTTCTCCCCTTGAGCGAGAACCGCTTGGGAGTGGTGGACCTGAAACACGGCACGCTTCGCATCCGCTCTGGCTATGCCACAGCGGGAGTCCAAGACCCCTTTGCTCTGGAAGGGGTGGAGCTGGGTAACCTGATCTGTGCCGGGGAGACGATCCTGGCCCAAGGCATCTTTGCCCTGGAACGACTGGAAAACATCGCTCAGCTTCGCCAACGCCTGGCCGAGCAACTGCATGACTCCCCCTCGGATCTGGAGACGCTGCTGTTGGCTGCCCATGTGGAGCGACGCTTGGGCAACTGGGACCAGGCGTTGGAGTTTCTCAATCGGGCCCAAAAGGTCAGCTCCCTGGCTCATGTGCGCAACCCTCTGGTGGAAACCCTCCTGGAAGCTCTCCAGGCGGACTTTGCCCGATACGAAAAACACTTGCCCCGGCTTCGCCAATTGGCTTCGGATCCTCCCACCTTGGCTCGCGTGCTCCGCGTGGCGGCATTGGGCTATCAACAGATGGGCCAGGGGGCCAAAGCCCTGGAACTGTATCTGGAACTGCTGGGCTTGAATCAGTTGAGCCAAACCTTGCATCAAGTTGCCCCACGGCACTGGGTGCGCCAGGATCGCTGGATCGTTGGCCAACTAGCCCAGCTTCGCTCCTTGCTTCGCCCCGAAGACCGAAAGCGATTGGACCAGATCATCACCCAACAACTCCAACAACTGCGGCATGATCCTGATCTACTGCGAGTGTTGCTCGTGGCCTTGGACCAACAACGGCTCCTGCCGCAATTGAGGCAACGCTGGATTCGGCAACTAGGTGATGCCTCCCGAAACCGGCACCGCAAGGAGTATCACTTGTTGCGGCTGGCGCAGAGCCAAGATCGTAAGAAGCGGGCATGGGCCACTGCCCAACTGGCCCTGACCTATCGGGAACTCGGGTTGACTGAAGAAGCCCTTTGGGCCTATCGCCAGCTCCAAACCCACTTCGCACAAGAAGAATGCCTGCCCGGCAAAACCGGTCAACAACTGCTGGATCAACTGCGTCAAGAAGAACCGGGACTGTGGCAACGCTTGCAGTGGAAAGGATGGCCTCAGCAGGCGTTGAAGCTTTATCGTCATCGGGACAAGACCCGGCTGCGCACCAGGCGGCGTCCGGCGGAGTTTTGCTTGGGGCCTTTGCGCACCACGGCTGAAGAACCGTGGTCGGACCAGTTGCAACTGCAAATCCTGCGTGGTCCCGGCCAGCGACTCGTGGCCCGAAACCCCTTCGGAAGAACCCTCTGGAGCGCCAACCTCTTGCATCCCCAAACCCGCCAAACCCTCTGGATCGCCCCTGGCATGCCTGTGGCTTGGGTGGGCCATGTGTTGTTGGTCCACACCGGGCAATATGTCTTGGGCATAGATGCAGCCGGCGATTCCGTGCATCCGCCGGGGGAAGTGTTGTGGATGTTTTCTCTCCAGCCCTCCAGTTCGGGTTATTCTGGCCCCGTGCAAACCCGACAAGCCCTCACCCGATGGAAACAGCCCGTGTGGACCAACGGCATTCTCCCTCTGCAATTTTTGGCCGTGGGCCCTCCAGTAGTCGTGCAGCAAGGGGAAACCATCGTGGGTCTAGACCCCTTTGACGGCCAGGTGCTGTGGCGTACGGGAGACTTTCCGCCCGGTTGTGCCCTGTTTGCCGATCAGGAGCATGTGTTGGTTCTTCCCCCGGGAAAACGCCTTGCAACCTTGTTGCGCACCACCGATGGAGCTGTGCTGGACCGCCAAGTGCCGGTGCCGGAGGACTTGGAACTTTGGGCGGTTTGGGGACTGCAAGGACTGCGGTGGCAGCAGCACGCCCAACGCACCCTGCTGGCCCGGGTGGAACTGATCTCGGGCAAGAAGCTCTGGCAACGGGAGTTTGCGCCAGGGGCACTGGGCTGTGTGCAAGGGAAGTTCATGGCCATTTTGGAGCCCCAAGGACGAGTCAGCGTGCTGGACCTGAACTCGGGAAAAGCGCTCTTTGAACAAACTCTGAGACCGATGCCCAAAGATCCCTCTCGCATTCAACTGCTGGTTCATGCCCAGCATTGGGTTTTGGTGGTGTTTCAACAACCGGGCGGGAAGACCCAAAGGCGTCCGTTTGCCCTGCGAGGATCTTCCACCTTGTTAGCAGTGGAGGACGGCTTGTTGGCGGTGGCCGATCGTGGCACAGGCCAGTGGCTTTGGGTTCGGCCCGTGCAACGAATGGCCCTGGCTCCCTATCAGGCTCCGGACCATCCTTTGCTGGTTCTGGGAGCCACGGCGGTGGTGAAGCGGCGTCGGGGAGCGAGGGTCCAACTGGACTTTGCCACCGAATTGCACTTTCTGGACAAACGCAACGGCAAGACTTTGTTTGTCTTTTCCACCAATGAGCGTCGTCCTCCACTTTTTGATCCTACCGAAAGGGCTAACCCCCTGGACCTGACCCTGGCCTGGGAAAACGCCTTGGTGGAAACCCTGTGGCGCCTGGATGCCAAAGAACCGCTGGACTCCGGCACCAATAAACCGATTCTCCCCTCCTACGAACGGTCACCCACAAAACCACCAACCGGAAAAAAATAACCCCCGTGCACGAGGCAACAACTAGTTTTTTGAGAGGAATCAAAGGGATGGGCAGATGGAGGAACGCGGAAAAGAGCATCCGATTTACGGATGCCATGGTGAGAATCCGCGGTTGTTTTTAACACCGCAGAGTGCCGTCTGCACTGTGCTGTGGCGGAATCCCGCAGTCGGCCTGCTTGTTTTGCCCTCTGGGGCAGAGGATAATAACCTTTTGTGCGTGGCCCAATTGTCTGCGGCAAGGGGCTGTTATGTCGTTGGACACCAAAGTTCGGGTTCTCACACCGGAGAACATTGCTTTTGAGTACGAAATCGCTGGCCCTTTTCAGCGGCTGGTGGCTTATGCCATTGATTTGGGCATTCGGGCTCTGAGTCTGTTTATTTTTTTCTGTTTGTACAGTTTGCTGTTGTCGGCGTTTAATCGGACTTTGGGCTCCGCGTTGGGGCTGGCACCGCTTTTTGTTGCGTGGTTTGTGTTGGAGTGGTTTTACGGAGGGGTGTTTGAAACTTTCTGGAACGGACAGACTCCAGGAAAGTGGGTCATGGGTCTTCGGGTGGTGACGGTCCAAGGACAACCCATCACCGGACTCCAAGCCGTGCTGCGGAATGTCCTGCGGGCGGTGGATGGGTTGCCAAGTGTGATGATGGCTGTGCCGACTTTTTTGTTGGGGCTGGTGGTTTCGGCCTGCAATGGGCGTTTCCAACGCTTGGGAGATCTGGCCACCGGAACCATGGTCATTCGGGAAACCCGACAGATGGTCCAGGAGGTGCAGCCGGTTTGGGCTCCTGGACTGGAGGAAGTGATGGAACATTTGCATCCCATTCCCCCTCTGGAGGCAGCGATGGCTCGGGTCATCGCGGCCTATGTTCAGCGGCGTGAGCAGTTCCATCCCCAGCGGCGTTGGGAAATTGCTCACCCCTTGGCCCAAGCCCTCTTGCGCCGCTGGCACCGGGAGTGGGAAGTAGATCCAGATTTGTTGCTGCTGGCTTTGTATCAACGGCATTTTTTCGGCACTCCGGGGACTCAGGCTGCCGAAACGGCCTCCTCGGCTGCGGCGCCGTCTTGGCCGGTGTCCCCGGCTGGGGTTTGAAAAATCGTTGCCCCCAAAGCAAGGGGCTGGAAAGTGGCCATGAACGCAGCCCAATACTTACAACAGCGTCGGGGAGCCTGGTCAGAGCTGGAGCAACTCTGTGCCCAGATGGAAAAAAGCCCCCGCCGCTTGAGGGCTTCGCAAATCGTGCGCTTCTCGCGGCTTTATCGCTCAGTGTGTGCTGATCTGGCCTTGGCCGATGCCCATCACTTGCCCCCTTCCACAGTGGGCTATCTGCACCAATTGGTGGCCCGAGCTCACAACCTCTTGTATCGCAGTCGGTTTTTCCGGTTTCGGATGTGGCTGCGCGAGATGTTGCTGCATGTGCCCAAGCGGCTTTTTCGGGACCCTTATCTTCGGGTGGCGGCGGCGGTGTTTTATGGGCTGTTTTTGCTTTCTTACCTGGTGGGCTGGACCGATCCTTCGGCCGCCCAAACCATCCTGGGCCAACAAATGATTACGACCATGGAAACCATGTACGACCAGCCCCCCCGAGGATCTTTGTTTGAAGCCTCCACCATGGCCGGTTTCTACATCCAGCACAATACCGGCATCGGGTTTCAGTGTTTTGCCGCCGGATTGGTGTTTGGCATTGGAGGGTTGCTCATCGTGGGGGTCAATGCAGTGGTGTTGGGCCTGGTGTTTGGGTACATGAACACCACGGAGGTGGCTGGCAACTTCAATGAGTTTGTCACAGCCCATGCCCCCTTGGAATTGACAGCCATTGTGGTTTCGGCGGCTGCCGGGATGCGGTTGGGGTTTGCCATGCTCATCACCGGCGGAAAGACCCGAGCTGCTTCGCTGCGTCAGGCCGGAAGCGAAGCCCTGCCGGTGATGATGCTGGCGGTGGTGTTGTTTTTCCTGGCGGCTTTGGTGGAGGGTTATGTATCGCGGGCGGATATTCCCTATGAGGCCAAAGCTGCCGTGGCAATCGTGTCGGCCCTGCTGTTGGCTTTTTACCTGGTGGTGATCGGAGCACCGGCTCCTCAGGCTCAAAATCCACTCTCCCATCATCCCACTTGGGAACAAATCCTCCACCGCTCCGACTCGCACTAGTGACACGGTGAACTGGCATGCAACGCGAATCCACCCTGGTGGCGATCCGGGAACGCGGCTTTCTGGAAGTGATGGACCTGGCACTTCAGGTGTTGCGTCACTGTGCCCCTGGGGTGGTGGCATGGGGGCTGGTGGGAGTGGTGCCTTGGGCCCTGTTGAACTTTTTCCTGGTAGAGTCCCTCTGGGGCGAGGACCTGAGCGAGTCGCCGGAAAGTTGGTCCTCTTTGCTGATGTTCCAGTTGTGGTTGGCCAGTTGGGAAATGCCGCTGGCCACAGCAGGGGTGACTTTGTACTTGGGCCAGCGAATGTTTCGTCCTCGGGTGGACCACCGCCTGGTGGTGCGACAGTGGTGTGGGTCGCTGGGCCAGTTGTTGCTGCTTCAGGGGTTGGGGCGAGGGATGTTCCACATGTTTTGTATCTCGTTGTTTGTGCCCTATTGGTTCTGGCCCTATTTGAACGAAGTGATCCTGCTGGAGCGCAACCGACTTTTTGGCCGGACAAAAGAGTCCAACCAGACTCATGACCAAGCTCCCATCAAGCTGGGTACCTTGAACCGCGCCGCAAGGCTGCATTCCCAAGTTGTCGGAGAGTCTATCTTTCGGTGGCTGGTGGCCACGGTCGTGGGAGCTGTGTTGTTGGGATCCTGGAGTGTGGCGCTGAGCGTGTTGGTCACTTGGGTGCAGACCAAGACTTTGTCTCCTTGGGCCTGGATGCAGATCGTCTTTCCGACAGCTACTTGGTGTGTGGTGGTGTTTTTTGCTGTGGTGCGATTTTTGAGCTACTTGGATTTGCGGATTCGCAAAGAGGGTTGGGAAATAGAACTGCAACTGAAAACCCAAGCAGCCCGACTGGCAATGCCTCAGGTATGAAGCGACTCTCCTTAGGGGTGTTGGTCGTAGCGTTAGTGTGGTTGGAGCCGGTGCAGGCTCAACCCAGTGCCTCCAGCCGGCCTGCTACGCCTGGGGAATCACCCGTGGACCAGATGCACGAGGTTCTGGCCCGAGGATGGATCTCCCCTCGCCATCCCTGGTACGATCCCCAGGCCCAATCTGTGCGCCCCGTGAGCGAAGACCTCTTGGCTTCTGAGGAGCCTTCCTGGTGGGAGCACTTGGTGGAAGCCGTGGCAAATCTGTGGCGCAAATTGCAGCAGTGGCTGGAGGGTTTTTCCTTTTCCCTGGGTTGGGGCACTTGGGCCATTGAGTTCAACCTCTATCAGCTCTTTCTGGTCCTTTTAGCCCTGGGGGTGGTGTGGTTTGTTGTGCGGGTGCTTCTGCGGTGGTATTTGGCCAGCCGTCAAGAAGTGGGGAAGCCTTTGTCCGGGAAACAAGAAAGCACCACCACCGTGATGCCCGAGCCCTTGGACCAGCTTCCTGTGGCCGTTCCCACCGGATCGGCCGGGTTGTGGAAACTGGCCCAACAAGCCGCCCAACAGGGCCAGTGGAACCAGGCCATCGTGTACCTTTACAGTTATTTGCTGCTTCAGTTGGATCAGGCCGGCTGGATTCGGCTGGAAAAAGGCCGCACCAACCGATACTACCTGCGCCAGCTCCGTGCCGATCCGGAAGTCTATTCCTGGATGCGAGAGATTGTTTGGGCTTTTGAGGATGCGTTTTTTGGGCACCACCAGCTTTCCCCACAGCGGTTTCAGAAGTGTTGGGAGCTTGTGCCCCAACTGCGCCAGCGTATCGGTCGTTCCACGCCATGGGGTCCTGCGTCGTCATGATCGCCCCCGGTGCCGCCCATCTGAATGCTCCCCCGACCACCGTGCAGGCGAGGTGGTGGGGCTGGGTGCTGTGTGGGCTGAGCGTGTTGGGGCTGATCGGATGCGGCAAGCAAGAGCTGGAAACACGCTATGCCTCCTTGCAGCCGGAGACAGCCGACTCCAGCGTCAACGGCTTGGGAGTGTTTGCCCAATGGCTTCGGGACCGGGGGCATCAGGTTCGTCGGGCTTCCCTGCTCCACACGCAGATGTTTCAAAATGCCGATTGCATCATTTGGTTCGTCACCGACTTTGACCCTCCCCCCTTGGAAGTGGAAGCGTGGCTGCAAGCCTGGTTGGGCTTGGGCGAAGACCGCGTGTTGGTGATCGTGCTGCCGGATGCGGATATGGAATGGGTCTATTGGGACAAGATGGCCCAACGCTGGAAAGGGGCTTTGTCCGCTGAAGCTCGCAAGCGGCGGGCCTGGGCCCTCAACACCCTGGCCTTGCGTCGCAAGCAGCTCATAGGCCCCGTGCAGTGGCCCTGGTTTGAGTTCCACCCGGGCCGCTTTCCCCCCTGGAAGCCCAGCACGCTTGCTGGCGATCCCCGCTGGCTTCATGGCGTGCAGAGTGCCCAAACGGAGCTTTTTTCTTGTGGAACGCTTCGTCCGCGTAAAAATCCGGGAAGTTTACATTTCTTCTATTGGGACGAGGAGGGGTTCCTGGACTCTTTGGCCCAAGGGGAGCTGACCCAACAGGGCCTGCAAAGCTTGGAGGAAGCCATAGAATCGGAATCACTACGGGGAGTGTTGGAGGTTCTGCAACTGCCTGCGGAATATCGCACTCCAATTTCCACTCCCCAGGGGGCATTGGTCCTGGTGCACCAGGGGGAGGTGTCCAAAGTGATTGCAGTGGCCAATGGGTCGTTTTTGCTCAATTTGGGTCTGGTGAATCCTGAACACCGGAAACTGGCCGCGGCTTTGGCTCAAGAGCTGGGCTCCCCGCCTCGCCGAATTTACTTTCTGCGTGCCAGTTCCCAACTCAGGATCATGACCGATCTGGACCTTGGCATCACTGGATTTACCGACCTGTTGGCCCGAGGTCCACTGAAACACTTGCTCGGCCACTTGCTTTTGTTGGGTGTGTTGGCCATTGCGATGTTTTGGCCGATTTTCGGAAGGCCTGTGGAACCTCCTCAGGAACAATTGACCGATTTTGGTCAGCACTTGGAGGCGATGGGCCGATTGATGTCGGCCAATGCGGCTAATCAGCGTTGGGCCCAAAAGCTGCTCCAGCACTACCGCCAGCGACGCCGGGAAATTCAGGCCCGAAGTGGAACGATACCCCGAGGGAAAAAGTCATCCAATCGGTGGCTAAATCCCTAGCTGCCCAAACCAACCGAAACCCACGCCGATGAGGAATGCCCCATGAGTGAAGCTCCTTCGCTGACTTCGGTGATTCGCTTTGCATGTCCTCAGTGTCAACAGGTGCTTCAGGTGGCGGCGAGGCATGCGGGCCAGATGGTGCGCTGTCCGCGGTGCGAGGCCACCTTTGCTGCTCCGGTGGCTTCCCAGCCGAATGTCTCTCCGCCGGTTTCTTCCCCTGGGGACCAGAGACCCTCTGCGCCGGTCTCTTCTCCTTCGGGAAGCTCGGCTCCAAAGGCTCCGGCTTCCCCCCCTCCTGGTCCCAAGGGACTGGCCGGACTGCTGGAAGATCAGACGGACCGCGAGGTGGTGGGTCCTTTGGCTCGCGTGCAGCAACTGTTCCGACGCATCTTGGAACAACTGCAACAGATTTTCGTCGGCCAGGATGAGCTGGTGCTAGGCACGCTTGTGGCTTTGTTTTCCGGGGGGCATGTGTTGATTGAAAGCTATCCGGGGCTGGGCAAGACGCTTTTTGTGCGCACCCTGGGGCGGATTTT
>JAJRRR010000085.1 GCA_024279285.1 Planctomycetota bacterium | reverse complement strand
GGGAGAAGTGGTGGAGCACGGGCACGAGCACCATCTTCGGGCCATCAACACTATCCGGCGCCTGGGTGGCATTGCTCAAGCAGTTCAGCAGGGCGTTTTGACCCAGGGCATCTGCTACGAAGCGGTGCGGCACGGGGTGGAGCTTTTGCTGGCCGGTAGCATCCGCGACGACGGCCCCTTGCCGGAGGTGATCACCGATGCGGTGGAAGCCCAACGCCAGATGCGTTCCCGGGTGCACGACATCGGGTTCTGCCTCATGCTGGCCACCACCTTGCACTCCATTGCCGTGGGCAATTTGCTGCCAGCGTGGATCCCAGTGGCTTGCGTGGACATCAATCCCTCCACGGTGATCAAGCTCATGGACCGCGGGTCGTTCCAGACCATCGGCGTGGTGACGGATGTGGAGCCGTTTTTGCGGGCACTGGTGCAAGAGTTGGAGCGACTGCAAAGCAAGGCGTCATCCTAATTCAGCTCGCGGTGGCTCAAAGTAGTTTGTCTCTGGGGCTTAGTGCAGGAAGTGGGAAGCCATGGGAAGAAGCCCTTTTGCGGATCGTCCCAGTGTGTTGATGTGTCCGCCGGAGTATTACGGGATTGAATACGAAATCAACCCTTGGATGGACCGACGGCGTCCGGCGGACCACCATCGGGCAGTGCAGCAATGGGAGAGGCTTCGGGAACTGATCTCTGATGCGGGAGCCGAGGTCTATTTGATGGACCCTGTGCCGGGACTGCCCGATTTGGTCTTTACGGCCAACGCCGGGCTGGTGTTTCAGGACCAAGTGGTGTTGTCCAACTTTCGCTATCGCCAGCGGCAGCGGGAACGGCCCTACCAGAAGCAGTGGTTCGTCCAACACGGATTCCGCACGCTGGACTTGCCTGAGCAGTTCCACTTTGAAGGAGCCGGAGATGCGCTGTTTTGTGGAGAGACACTCTTTGGCGGCTACCGAATTCGCAGCCACGCCGCAGGCCACCAGTGGATTGGGCAACGGTTTGGTTGCCAGGTCATTCCGGTGGAACTGGTTAATCCCTTCTACTACCACCTGGACACCTGTTTTTGCCCTCTGGCCCCAGGCGTGGCGATGTACTTTCCGGGAGCGTTTGATCAATATGGGCTTCGGGCCCTGGAGGCTCATGTGGAGCAGTTGATTCCCGTTTCGGTGGAAGAAGCTCGAGCTTTTGCCTGCAATGCCGTGGTGATCGGCCGCCGGGTGATTACCAACACCGGCTGTCCCCGCCTGCATCGGCAACTGCGCCGCTTGGGCTTTGAGCCGGTGGAGACTCCCTTGGGCGAGTTTGTCAAAGCCGGCGGAAGTGCCAAGTGCTTGACCCTGCGCTTGGATGGCGAAGAAGCCGCAGGGTGGAAACACGCCCCTGATGCTCAAACGGAGCCAAGCCACCCGGAGTGAACTCATTGCTAGCATCCCTGCATTTGCCCCCGGGGAGCCGTCGAGCGTAAAATGGAGCGGCGTTGTTTTTTCAGATCCGCAGAGTTGACATGTGAAAGCTGGCGAGTTTTACTAGTTTGAACAGACATCCTGCCTTCCAAATGCCTGCCTGACTTTTCCCGCCGTTGCGTTTGGTTTTTTGCTCCCTGGTTTTTCGGTCAACTTCGTGGTTCCCAAACAAGGAGAGAGTGCATGAGCCGTGTGCGAAGTGTGTTTGTAGGTGCGTTGTTGGCTGGCTTTGGACTGAGCTTGTTAGGTGGGACGGCGGTGGCGATCCCCCCGTTTCAAAAAGAGTTCGTGAAGATGTATGTCAAGCCGGGCTCGCCGCTGGAAGCTCAGTTCAAGAAGGTCAAGTGTAATGTTTGCCACTACGGCAAGAGCAAGAAGAACCGCAACGCATACGGGAAGGCGTTGGAGCCGCTGCTGGATCGCAAAAAGGACAAGAAAAATGTAGAGAAGATTCGCCAGGCATTGCGAAAGGTGGAGTCGTTGCCTTCGGATCCCAACGATCCCAACTCTCCCACCTTTGGGGAACTGCTGCGAGCGGGTAAGTTGCCGGCTAGCCCGAAATAGTCCACATAGAAGCTTCTCCGCCCGGGCCAGGCGCCTCGGGCGTCTGG
>JAJRRR010000084.1 GCA_024279285.1 Planctomycetota bacterium | reverse complement strand
GGGGTAAAACCGCCTCGCCGCTGCTGGCTTGGAATGGCCCGACAAACAAAAGGGGCAAGAGGTTCAAGAAGCTTTTCGGGGAAGCTCGGCTCCCAGGGCTTGCCACCACCGGTGCAGCTTTTCAGCAAGCTGTTTGACCAACTCAGGGTGTTCATCGGCCAGGTTGTGCCGTTCTCCAGGATCGTTTTCCAGGTCGTAAAGCTCCACGCGAGGTCCATCAAAATACCACAACAGTTTCCACCGTCCCTGGCGCACTGCCGAAACCGGCGTGGTGGTGGGATAGAAATGGGGATAGTGGAAGTACAACTCCTCCCGATCCAAGTTGGCCGAGGGATCGCGCAACAACGGAGAAATGTCCACGCCGTCCACCGAGCCGGGTTGTTTCAGGCCCAGCAGGCGAACCAGCGTGGGCACCCAGTCAATGGTGCAAATCATCTCGCGGCAAGTGCCGCCTTGAGGGGGCGTGAGGCCGGGCCACTGAACCAGCGTGGGAATGCGAATTCCGCCTTCGTAAAGGGAGCCTTTGCCGCTTCGTAAGGGGTGGTTGTTGGTCACCCGACGCCCTTGGTAGTGGTTTACATAGCCGCCGTTGTCGGAAAGGAAAACGATGGCCGTCGTGTCCCTAAGTCCCAGCCGATCCAGAGCATCCAGCAGGCGGCCAAAGTTCTGATCCAGGTGATAGACCATTGCGGCATAGGTGGGGTTTTGATGGTGCATGCCTGGTCGCACTCGTTGGGCAAACTCTTTCACCACCTCGGGCTTGGCTTCAATGGGGGTGTGCACCGTGTGATAAGCCAGATGGAGAAAAAACGGACGATCCTTCACCTTCTCCAAAAGCCGGATGGCTTCATCCGTGAGGCGATCAGTGAGATATTCTCCCGGGCGGCCAAAGCTCAAATCAGGCACATAACGCCACTGGCCCAATCGGCCGTAAAATCCGCGATACGGATAGAAAAAAGTGGGCGGAGCTCCCCAAAGCGTGCCTGCGATGTTGACATCAAAACCTTGGCTTTCCGGGTAGTAGGGAGCTGTGCCCAAGTGCCACTTGCCTACATGCAGGGTCACATACCCGGCTTGCTTGAGCAGTTCGGCCAAGGTGACCTCCTCGTGAGGCAGGTGATCTTTGGCCCGAGGGCAGATCAGTCCTCGGCCGCGCATAGGTCCTTGGGCGGCTTGTTCGCGCCAAATGGTGATGTGGAGCCGAGCCGGATACTTGCCCGTGTGAAGCGATGCCCGAGTGGGCGTACATACCGGTGAAGCAGCATAACTTTGCACAAAACGCACCGCTTGTCGTGCCCAGGCGTCAATGCGTGGGGTGCGGTGCAAGTCGGCCCCGTAGCAGCCCAAGTCCGCCCAGCCCAGGTCGTCCACCACGACCATTATCAGGTTGGTGGGTTGCCGGGCCAGAGTTGCTGTGGGAGCAAGCATGCTCCCCAGGAGAAGCATCCCGAACCACCAAACTGTGGCCCTCGGTGCACCGGGCATTGCGATCTCCTTGTTGCAAGCCGGGAAAAGGGCAAGGCTTGGCTATTTTTTGGCCACCTGGGCCGAATAGCCTGGAGCGGCGTAAAAGGAACGAATGAGCTTGCCGTCTTTGAGATTCCACAAGAACACTTTTCCGTCAAAGGTGCCCGCTGCCAGGAGTTGACCTGGCAGGTGCACCGAGACGGCATAAACCCAATCGGAGTGTTTGTCCAAAGAGCGAACTTGGGAGCGATTGGCCAGGCGGAATTGTCTTACGGTGCGATCCGAAGCTGCGGCAAAGAGGAACTCTCCGGCTCGGGTCAGCCGGTAGATTTCGCCACGAATGTTGGTGATTTGCGCCTTTTTCTTGCCATCTTGGGGATTCCATTGATGGATTTGGCGATTCTCGGCTGCGGAGAAAACGGTTTTTCCATCGGCACTGAAGACGGCGCTGTAGACCACTGCGCCGTGGCCGTTGTAGGTGGTGTGGGCTTGGGCCTTTTGGGCGTCAAACACTTTGGCCGTTTTGTCCCGGGAGGCACTCACCAGCCACCGCCCATCGGGGCTCCAGGCCACATCCATGACCCAGTCGGCATGGTCTTCCATAGCGTGGAGTTCTTTTCCCTCGGGGATTTGAAAGATGCGAATCGTGCGATCCGCCCCAGCACTAGCCAGAAGCTTGCCGTCTGGAGAAAACGCCACGGCAAAGACCACATCGTCGCACACTGTCAGCACACGCAGAAGTTTCCCACTGGCAGCGTCCCGAAGCTGCACCTCCCCCGTCACTCCGGGAGTGCCTCCGGCCAGAGCCAGGAGTTTCCCATCGGGACTGAGCTCCAGATCGTAAGTGCGCTGTGGAACCTGTTTCCAGCGAGCCAGAAGTTTTCCGGTGGCGGTTTCCCAAACTAGCAACTCGTTATAGCCGCTGGTGATAACTTGCTTGCCATCGTGGCTCAAAAGCACCGCCGTGACGGGCAAAGGACGCGGATAGGCATCAGGGGCTGAACCGTACTGGCGGGGGATAATGCGGCTCAAAGGAGCGGAAGGATCCGGGCCGTCAAATCGGGCCCCTTGCTCTATCCACCGGCGGATCAAGGCAATCTGTTCCTTGGGCAGTCGTTCTGCGTCCTTGGGCATCCAGGTGTCGGGGTCTTCATCAACGAGCAGTTCGTAAAGCATGCTTTCTTCAGGCTTGCCCGGCACAATCGGCTCGGTGCCAAAATCGCCTTCCTTGAGCAGAAGCTCGTAGGTAGTGACTTGGTAGTTGCTTTTGGGCTGTTTGGGACCATGACAAGCCAGACACTTGCGCACCAGAATGGGAGCCACATCGCGCACAAAGCTGACCCGCTGTTTCGTTGCGGCCGCAGCCGGCTTTTCCGACTTGGGAGCAGGAGCCACCAGGGGGAGTTGTCCCTGTTGGGCCCACACGCCACTTGCCTCCCAAGTCACAAGCACCACCGCCATCGTGAAACACTTCCAGAGTTTCATAACTTTGCTCCTTGGTTGGGCAGTTGCAGGCGGGCAAGTTCTCGGGCAGGAGTCCGTAGGTAGGCTTTGTTCGGGAGCCAGGCTCATTTCGGACCTGGAGGTTCCAATTTAGTATGGCCAGCCTCGGAGCTTCGTGCAACGCAACGAAAAAGTTTTGCCGGAATCGGGCCGTCAATGTCTCGGCGCAGGCGAACCCTGGAACCCTGGAAAATGAGCAAATCGCAGCTTGAAGAAGGAGTGAATTGCAAAATGCCCCACCGGGCGGGTGCAGACCAGGGGGCAGACGAATTACCGGTCGGAATTAGGGGGTAGCTTTGGAAGAAGGTGGCAGCCAGTACAAGTGGCCGTCTTCGGCCCCGATGAGCAGCTCCGGCACGCCGTCGCGGTTCCAGTCCACGACAGTGGGACTGGTAGTGTGTCCGGCCAGTTTTTCTGGGACCAACGGACCCTGGGGAACCAGAACCCAGTGGGAATCCTTTCGGCCTTGGTTGCGGAACCAGCTCACCGAGGAGCTGTTGACCAGCAGGTCCAGGCGGCCATCGCCGTCCCAGTCCACCACACACAGCTTGCGTCGTCCGCTGCGTCCGGCTCTGCCCGTGTTGAGTCGCAACAGTCCGGGTGTTTGATTTTGGGGACGATGGCGAGAATCAAAAGCACTCGGCCCCGGGCTCCAAAACACCCGACGCGGCGGCAACAGGACCAATTGCCCATCGCGGCGTGTTCGGGGCCAAAAACACAGATAGCCTTCGTGGTCCAGCATTACCAGATCAGGCAGGCCATCCCCATTCCAATCACAAGCCACCGGAGTGGTGCGCCATTGGGTGACCAGTTCTCCAGGCTCTGGCGACCACCAGTTCCACGGTGGGCAAGGAGGTGGACCGGGCCAGGCTACCTGAACCGGCTGCGGGGGGGCCAAACGCGGATGGCCCCGATGGCCCACATTGCGAAACCAG
>JAJRRR010000083.1 GCA_024279285.1 Planctomycetota bacterium | reverse complement strand
GACCATTCCGGTGTGTTCCAGACGGTAGCCCCGAGGACCAGGGGGCCCAAAGGGGGACCATACCCGGCTTCGTCCACCCCGATAACGATCATGGCTGGGGGCCCTTGAGCTGAACCCCAAGCTAAGGATCAGGAATCCACTTTGCGGAACACCAATGTGGCGTTGTGTCCGCCAAATCCGAAACTGTTGCTAAGGGCCGCCACCACAGGGCGGCTAACCGGCTCCAAGGGAGTGTAGTTCAAATCGCATTCTGGATCTGGGTTTTCCAGGTTGCTGGTGGGAGGAATGGTTTGATGGTAGATAGCCAGGACGGTCAGCACCGCTTCCACCGCCCCACTGGCTCCCAACAGATGTCCCAACTGGCTTTTGGTGCTGGAAACATTCAGTCTGTAAGCATGAGATCCAAAGACCCGTTTGATGGCGTTGGTTTCGGCCACATCGCCCAAGGGGGTGGCGGTGCCGTGGGCGTTGATGTAGTCCACTTGTTCGGGTTGCAGGCCGGCGTCGCGGATGGCCCGACTCATGGCATGGGCAGGACCTTGGCCGGTGGCATCAGGTTGAGTCACATGGCCGGCATCGGCACTGGCTCCATATCCGACCAGTTCGGCGTAGATTCGGGCGCCGCGTCTTTGGGCAAGTTCCCATTCTTCTAACACCAAGATGGCAGCCCCTTCGGCCAGCACAAATCCGTCCCGATCCCGATCAAAAGGCCGACTGGCTCGGGTCGGATCATCGTTGCGCTGAGAGAGTGCTCTCATTTGGGCAAAACCGGCAATACCCATTGGGGTCAGGGCCGCTTCGGACCCTCCGGTGAGCATTACATCAGCCTCGCCATAGCGAATGGCTTGAAACGCCTCACCAATGGCATGGCTGGCACTGGCACAGGCCGAAGCCACAGCGGCGTTTGGTCCGCGCAGCCCGAAGTGAATAGACAACTGCCCGGCGGCCGCATTGACCATCAGTTTGGGAATGGTGAAGGCCGAGACCCGATCCGGGCCTTTGGTCAACAGGCGTTCGTGTTGAGTTTCAATTTCATTCAGTCCGCCGATGCCGGAGCCGACGATCACGCCGCAGCGATAGGGATCCAGTTGGGAAAAGTCAAGGTCCGCGTCGCGTACAGCGTCAATCCCGGCTACCATGGCGAACTGGCAGAACCGGTCCAGGCGCTTGGCCTCTTTGGGGGCCAAGTATCCCTCGGTGGACCAGTTGCTCACTTCCCCGGCAAAGCGCACCGGAAACCGGCTGGCGTCAAACAAGGTGATGGGCCGAATGCCACTTTCGCACCGGCAGATGCGTTGCCAAAGGTCGTCCACCTGGCAGCTCAGGGAAGTGACAACCCCTAGCCCTGTGACAGCTACCCGGCGTGGTTTCATCTAGGACCCTACGGCTTGCTTGATGTACTCAATAGCCTCACCTACCGTTTGGATTTTGTCGGTAGCGTCTTCTGGGACATTGATGCCGAACTCTTCTTCCAAGGCCATGACCAGTTCTACCAGATCCAGGGAGTCGGCCCCGAGATCCTGGACAAAATGAGTGGATTCGGTAATCTTGTCCCGCTCGGCACCCAGTTGCTCGGCAATGATATCTTTGACGCGTTCTTCAATGGAATCCGACACGGTTGGTTCCTCCTCTGTACACCACAAGGAACAGGCCCAGGGGCCCTCTCCCACAAGTGGGTCTATCCTAACCCCAAATTTCCCCGCTTCAAAGCTCCCGAAACTAATTGACCCCGTTCCCTTTTGTCAAGATGCTAGCATCACAGCCAGCTTCTTTTCCTACGGTCCTGGAGAGCCGGGGGAACCCCTTGCAGAGAAGAACCACTAAATTAGCTTTCCGTCTTAAGAGCTGACGAAGGTGCTTCCGCCTGCCTGGGGAGAGAATTGCGGTGAAAGTTTTGCTGACCGATTACGCTTGGCCGGATGTGGAAGTGGAGCGTCAAGTGCTGACTCAGGCCGGAATGAAGTTAGTGGTAGCTCCCAATGGGCAAGAGGAAACCCTAACTCGGTTGGCTCCCGAAGTGGAAGCTATCATGACCTGCTGGGCGCCGGTGACCAAGCGCGTCATTGAAGCGGCTTCGCGGTGCCGAATCATTGCCCGAATGGGCATAGGACTGGACAACATTGACCTTCAAGCGGCCTGGAACCGAGGGATCGTGGTGACCAATGTTCCCGACTACTGCGTGCACGAGGTGGCCGAACACACCTTGGCCCTGATTCTGGCCTTGGTTCGCGGAGTGGCCCACTTCCACGCTCAAACCAAACAGGGCCTTTACAGCCGCCAAGGGGTGTTGCCCTTGCGACGATTGCGTAGCTTGCGTTTGGGCGTGGTGGGCCTGGGGCAGATTGGAACCCAAGTGGCCCGGCTGGCCCAAGCCTTCGGGATGGAAGTCTGGAGCACCAGCCGGCGCAGGCGGCCCTCGGGTCCGGTGCCGTGGTGCCCGCTGGATGAGTTGCTGCAAAAATGCCACATCGTTTCGCTTCATCTACCGCTGAATGACCAGACGCGGCATTTGATCAATCTGCGACGGCTGCGTCAGATGCCCCGAGGAAGCTATCTGGTCAACACGGCTCGGGGAGGATTGGTAGACCATCGGGCACTGGCCCAGGTGTTGCAAGAAGGCCACTTGGCCGGTGCTGCTTTGGATGTGCAAGATCCAGAGCCGCCGCCTTTGCAGGAGCCGCCTTTTTGTCTGCCCCAGGTGATCGTGACCCCTCATGCGGCGTTCGCTTCGGATGTTTCCGTGCAGGAACTTCGTCGCCGAGCGGCCGAGGAGGTAGTGCGAGTGCTGCAAGGCCAACAGCCTCGGCATCCGGTACGACCAGCATAATGTTCCCAGAACGCTCTCCAGCAGAACCTGCCTGGGAACGCTCTGTGGCGTATGTTTGGAAAGAGGCAACTTGAACCAGGGTTTTGCTCTCGCTGCGGGAACGACCTATAGAACTAGTAGGTCGGATGCTTTGTGTACCCGGGGGCGAGGGCATCAGGTGGAAAGGACCAATCGGCGATGAACGACTCTCCGGGCTGGATTCCCTCGGGCGAGACTACGCCCCGGGCCCAGGAACTCTTTGCCCAATTGGAGCAACTGCGTCGCGGGCTTCAGGAGCAGGGAAGTCAGTACCAAACGGAGTTGGCCACCCTGGAGCAGCAGTTGCGCCATGAGTTGCAGGATCTGTGGGAAGCTGTAGAGCAGGAAGCCCGCCAAATTGAAGCCCAACAGCAACGACTCCGCCAGCAGCAGGAGGCCCTAGCCCAACAACGCTCCCGTCTGGCCCGACGATTGTGGCGATTGCGCAGTCGGTGGAACCGCTCTGGAGAGCCAGACCCGGCCTGGGTGGAAAAACTTCAACAGGCCCAACAAGCCCTGGAGCAAATGGATACCCAGCTCCAGCAGGCCGGTGAGCAAATCGCCCAACTGGAGGAAGAAAACCGCCAATTGCGCGATCAGTTGGTCCAGTCTTCCACCTCTTCTACCCTTACGGATTCAGGCGAACTGACCGCCTTGCGTCAGGAGCTGGAAGACTATCGGCGGCGGTACGAGATGGCTTTGGAGGACCTTCGGGCCGAGAAGGCCAAGGTGGCCGAGCTTCAGCAGCGGCTGGAAGGATTGTCCAAAGATTCTCTGTGGGACGAAGACTCCTCTCTGGACTGGGAAGTTCAAAAACAGCGTCTGCTGGCCGCTTTGGAAGCCGATTTTGACGAAGAGGATCCCCAACAAAACCAACAGCGCCTCCAGTTGGAGGAGGTCATCCGGCGTACCGACCGCATTGTGGCCGAAAAGGACCGCGAAATTGCCGAGCTGAAAAAACTCCTCCAGCAGCAAAGCGCCACCTGGGAAGGGATGGCCGTAGGTGCTGCGGCAGTGGCCGAACTACTGGACAAAGACGAAATCATCCGCCAAGAGCGCGAAAACCTCAAAGCTCTCCAAGAACAATGGAAAGAAAAGCTGCGCAAGGCCGAAGTGGAGCTGTCGCTGGAGCGGGCCAAACTGGCCCGACAAAAAACTGAAATTGAAGACAAACTCCACGAGCTTCAGCAAAAGCTGGCCCAGTTGGAAAAAATGGAACTCTCGGCCCGAGCCGCTGCTGCGGAAAATACCCGAAACAAAACCCGACGCTGGCTCAAGCGTCTGGGTCTGCTGGGTTCGGAGGATTCGGACCAGTAGTCTTACAGCTCCAGCTCGTCCACGGCGTCGATCAGGTCGTCCAGTTCGTCGCGTGCGGCAGGGGGCTTTCCGGCTTGGCGTTTGGGGACACCTACACTCATGCCCACAGCTTCGCGTCCGGCGGCCACTAGTTCCCGATCTCGTTCTTCAACGGCAAGCTCCAACGCATCCGGAGCCCCAAACAGCTTAGAGAGGTCAATTTTGAGTCCGGTTTCCTGGCCGGTGTCGGCTCCGGCGATGGCAGGGGTTTTGTGCTCCGGAAAGATGATTGCTCCAGCCGGACACACCCGACTACAGGCCGGACACCCCTTGCGACAATTGTCCGGCTGTTGCACCACGATGTTCTGATGACCGTCCACCCCATAGACCCCAAACAGGCAAAAATCCAAACACTCCAAGCAATTGGTGCATCGGCTGTAGTCAATCACCGGATACCAGCGTCGCGGGCCCGACTCCTCCACACGCCGAGGCTGGGAATCGTTTGGGGAAGGAGGGGACAGGGAACCTGATGCACCTTCTGAGGAGTTGTCCGACTCAGCAGGCAGCGACAGGGCCACCAGAGTTTGCATTCCCTGGCCGTTGGTCGGAGCTGAGGAGGGCTGAGACTGTTGCTCGGCCCGCGCAGAGCACTCCTGCGCAATGCGATGGATTTCTTCCACGAACGCCCCCGGATCATCAGCCACTCGCAAGTCCAGACAATAAATCCACCGATCCGGCACCGGGCCTCGCTCCGGGGTGGTTTCCGAGGCGGGGTCTTCCGAGGTGGGCGATTCATCCGGAAAATCTTCTTCCTCTCCGGAGTCGTCCCCTTGGCGGAGTTGGGTTTGACCCCGGTGGCCTCGGATGCCGTGGCGATCCAGGACCCAAAACGCCGCCCGCGGATAAAGCCAACTGAGCACCACCATGGACCCACTGATCCCCCGAAGGCACAACACCCCGGTGCCCTCGGGCTGAAGATCATACAGGTGAGGGATCACCGTCACCTCAATCCTCGGCGAGCCCAACAGTTGAGCAACGATTTGCTCCTCCAGTTGGCGTTTTTGAGGATGATTGCTGCGGCCCTGGGAAACCACCACAGTCAATCGCGGGGCCATGAGCCGTCTCCTTGGGGAAGCGGTTTTTTGACAAGTTATATAGAAACAATTTACTGGTTCATCTGCCCTTTGATCAACCGTTGGGCTTTTTCCCAACTCTGGGCCAGATGTTCCAAGTACTGCTGCGGGGTGAGCAGTTCTTGGCCGGAGCCTTCCATCTCAAATAGCCATCCCTGACCGTATCCATCTACATTGATCCACGAAGGGTCCTCCAGCAAGGTTTCGTTCCATTGGACCAAGGTGCCGGTGATGGGAGCATAAAGCAGGCTTTCGGCTTTGGAGCTTTCTATCTCGCCGATGACTTCTCCTTGGCGGAGCTGGGCTCCAGGGTCGTGGTGCCAGTCCAGAAAATACACATCCTGAAGCAACCGCACCGCATAGGCCGAAAACCCAAAACGCCATCGGCCCTGATGCTCCAGGGCCCACATGTGATTGGTGGCATAGAGCCGGTCGGTGGGTACTCGGGCCTGATAGCGACCCATGGAAAACCACAACTCTCCCTGCTCTCCCGAGCCACGGTTCATGTGTAGCGCACTCCCTGGTGCTGAGGCTCAAAAAAGGCCGGCAAGAGCATGTCCACCTGGAGCAGTCCTTCTCGGGTCAGCTCCACGCGGTCTTCCCCCAAGTACAACAGCCCCTGACGCTGGTATTGTTCCCAAACACTCTCCCAGTGCTCCAGCACATCTACGCCGAATTTTTTCAGGAAGTAGCTGGGCTGGATGCTGCCTAGTTTCAACTGCAAGATCAGTTCCCGGACCAGCAACTGGTGAGGCGTGGGTCGCAAGGCTCGCCACAGGGGCAGCCGGCCTTGTTCCAACAGGGGCTGCAAGTAGGTGTTCCAGTCGGGCTGGTTCTGGTAGTGGACTCCGGAGATGTGCCCGAAGCTGGCCACTCCGGCGGCCAGCAGATCGGCCCCATGCCACAAGTGGTCCCGATACTTGAAGTGAACCCGGCTCCGGTCCCGAACCAGCGTATAGGCACTGGAAATCTCGTACCCGGCCTCCAACAGCCGATCAAAGGCGTAGCTGGTCCACTGGCGTTTTGTGGGCCAGTCGGGCACCGGCAAAGGCCGGTTGCCCAGCAGGTCTTGAGAGTAGATGGTGTTGTAAGGCAGTTCCAGTTGGTAGATGGTCACGCTGTCGGGGGCCAGCTCCAGGGTGCGTTGTACGCACTCTTGCCAACTGGGCCAGGTGTCGCCCACCAGCCCGGCAATCAGGTCTATGTTGACATTGGGGAACTGGGCCTGCTTGATCCACCGCCATGCCCGATAGATTTCCTCCGACAGATGAGCACGGCCGTTTTCTCTCAGGACCTGGTCGTTGAAGTGCTCCACGCCCAGGCTCAGCCGGGTCACTCCCAGATCACGCAGTACTTGAACCTTGGTTTGACTCAAGGTGCCTGGCTCGCACTCAAAGGTGACTTCCTCGGCCCCGTCCCAACACAGATGACGCCGCAGCCGGTCAAAGAGCCTTTGGAGCTGTTTGGGGCTAAGGAACGAGGGGGTGCCACCGCCGAAATAGACAAACCGCACTTGCCGTCCTTGGACGACCTCTTGTTGGCTCAACAGCTCCAGCTCGCGCGAGAGCCCTTGGACATAGCTTTCCACCTGTTGGGCGTTTTTGTCCGTATAGACCCGGTAGTAGCAGAACTTGCACCGTTTGCGGCAAAAGGGGATGTGTAGATAAAGCCCCAGAGGCACATCCCGGCCCGGGGTGGCCATCGCCTGGTGCACTTCGTCCAGATGGTCCGCAGACCATTGCGAATAGGGCGGATAGTTGGAAATGAACACATTGCCGACTTGGGTCTGGGTGCTGGTGCTGCTCATGGGCACAGGTCCTGGGTGGTGTAAGGAAGGCAAGTTGCCGGAGGGGACAACCGATCAGGGAACAAAGGTTTTTTCCAAGGTTGCCGTGGGGAGTTCGGGGGCTTTTTTTATTGTGATCATTTTGGGGAACCAAAGCAAAGCACATGGCCTTCCTCGGTGGCCACTACCAAGCGACCTTGGGCAATGGCCACCGAGGCACTGATGCGCCCTCCAGCCTCGTACTGCCAGACCAATCGGCCGCTTTTCAGGTCCAGGGCCAGGATGCGTCCTCGGGTGGTGGTGACCCACACCCGATCCGAAGCGATCACGGGCGAGGAGTCCACGCCGCTTCGGGTGCGGTGTTCCCAGAGGAGTTTTCCCGACTGGGCGTCCAGGGCCAGTACCCGTTTGGCCCGATTGCCCACCACTACTATTCCCCCAGCCACCGCAGCCGAGGAGCGGAAAGCCATCGGGCGGCGGGGATGACGGAAACTCCAGAGGACTTGGGCCGATTGCCAATCGATGCAAAACAGCCGCTCCCCTTCGGTGCCCACATAGAGTCGCTTGCCCCAGACCGCTGGCGTGCAGCCGGTGGGAGCCTCGATGGACACCTGAGCCACTCCCCGGCCAGTGTCGGCGTCCACGATGTGAAGCACTCCGTCGCATCCGGCCACGAAAGTCTTTCCCTGGGCCAAGGTGGGAAAGGTGCGGATCTGGTCTCCGATCTGGTACTTCCACACCAGTTTGCCGGTGGATTGTTCCAGGCAGTAGAGCGTGGCGTCTTGGGACCCAAACAGGACCCAGCGGCGGTAGAGATTGGCTCCGTTGTCAATTTCGGCTTCCGCTCGGAACTGCCATCGCTTTTGGCCACTTTGACGATCCAGAGCGTAGAACACTCCGTCCAGATCGCCTACGAAGACCAGTTCCTTGCTCACGGTGGCTGGGGCTTGAAACCCCAACTGGGTGGGAAATCGCCACAACACCTCGCCGTCTTGAAGTCGCAAGGCGTAAAAGGGGCCATCCAGCGAGCCGAGGTAGATTGTCCCCTGCTCAATGGCCGCGGTGGCGGCAAAGCCTTGCTGGGAGAAGTGCTTTCGCCACAGGAGCTTAGGGGCTGCGGGGAGCGTGTCGGTGGTGGTGCCTTGGGCCTGGGGGTCGTGGCGGAACATGGGCCAGGAGGTGGCTGGCTTTTGTGGAACCGGTGCCGCAGGGGCGGAATCTGAAGCGGGCGTGCGGGGCGGAGCCGAAACCGAACTCCCGCACCCCCACACCACCACCAAACTCCCCAACCACCAACGCAACCATTCCCCTTTCACTGGGATCGGCTCCTTGAACGAAGCACAAGGGGAAAGTTTTCCTGGGCCTTGGACCACAGGAGACACACTTGCTTGGCATTCTAGTCCATTCTTCCACTCAGGACCATTTCACCCACTGGCAAGAAAGCCAGGGGGGCTCTTGTTGCGGTTTGTCTAGTGGAACTTTTTGCCCGTTGCAAATGTCTAAACGACAGCCCAGCAGGACACGCCCGAAAGGGAAACAACGATGAGCCGATTTGCGAGAATCCGTTGGGTCTGGGGGGGGAGTTGGTTGTTGCTGGGAGTGCTGGTGTGGGGTTGCTCAAGCGGAGGCCCTGGCCCTGGGAAACCTCCCCAGCGTCCCCGAGGCCCACAAAGCCATTCCGGGCTCCAAGCTCGCTTCCGAAAGATCGTTTCCCAACTGGAAACCCTAGGAGCAGTGGTCTTGGTAGAGCAAGGGGTGCCCGTGGAGGTGGACGCCGGGAGCGAAGGCGTCTCCTCGGATCAACTTCCCACGGTGCTTCGGCTCTTAAAGCAATTGGACACGCTGCGTCGGGTCTATCTGACCGGGCAGCCTGTCAATGCCCAACACCTGAGCTTGCTCAAGGGGCTTCCCAAGCTAGAGTCGCTCAACTTGGACGCCACTGAGGTGAGCGACGCCGATCTGGAAGTTCTGGCCCAATTCCCAGCCTTGCAAGTTGTCACTCTCCGGGGCACCCAGGTGACGCCCCAAGGAGTGGCTCGTCTGCGAAAACAAGTGCCAGAGTTGCTCATCACCTACTCGGCTCCGTCTGTTTCGGAATTTGATGAGTTGGCCAAGTAAAACCCCAGGGAGGTCAAAATCCTTAGCTTTTCCCGGGAAACAAGGACTATAATGCACTAGGGCCAGAAGTTTGGGTTTTTCCATTCGGAAGCGTTTTTGGCCATGCATTTCTGGCGGCAGCAAGTTTGGATGGGATTGCTTTTGGGGCTGGGAGCCGCCTGCGCCCAGGGGGCTTGGGCCCAAGAGGGCGTGTTTGAATTCCGATTGGTCAACGGGGGAGTAGTTCAGGGGCAGTGGCTCAATCGGGACCAACAGGCCAGCACCACCTATGTGATCCGCCCTGCTTGCGGGGGACAACTGGTGCTGAAGCGCAAACAAGTCAAAAAAGTGATCCCCGTCTCCTCTAAACTCCTGGAATACGAGCGCCGCAAGCGCCGTTGTCCCAACACGGTGGAAGGCCATTGGGAACTTGCCCGGTGGTGTCAGCGTCAGGGGCTTCGGACCCAAAGACGCTATCATCTGCGTTGCATCCTGGAGCTGGACCCGGATCATGCCGAAGCTCGGCGCGGGTTGGGCTATGTGTACGATCCCCGGCAAGAAAAGTGGATTCTGCACGAGGAGCTGATGATTCGCCGGGGATATGTGAAAGTGGGCGGAAGGTGGATGCTCCCTCAGGAAGTCAAGCTCCTGGAAGAGCGACGCCAGCGCCAGTTGGCCCAGAAGCAATGGCTCCGCACCCTGCTGCGTTGGCATCGCCAACTGGACTCCCCCCACCGGCGTCAAGAGGCCGTCCGACGAATCACTTCCATCAACGATCCCCATGCTGTGCCTGCTCTGGCAGAGTTGCTCAGTCCCAAACGCGAACGCCGCTACCAAGTGCGGCTGATTCTGCTGGAAGCGTTGAACAACATAGACACGCCCGAGGCTCGTTCCCTGATGGCTCAGGTGGCGTTGTTTGATCCTCACGAGGAAGTGTGGATGGCCGCTGCCGAACTCCTGGCCCAACGCCCTGACCCAGCGGTGGTCAAGCTGTTCATCAAGCATCTGAAACATCCTAACAACGCAGTGATCAATCGGGCCGCAGTGGCTTTGGGAATGTTGAAAGACCCTTCGGCCATAGGACCACTGATTGAATCCTTGATCACCGTCCACACCTACCGCTATCGGTTGCCTTTGCCGGAGTATCGCTACAGCTTTGGTCGTTCTCCGGGAGTGCCCAGTGTTGCGGCGGTGGGTTCTCCGGAACGGGTGGAGCGGTATGTGTTTCGCAATCAGGCCGTTTTGGAAGCCTTGGTCAAGATCACCGGGGTGAACTTCGGCTACGAACTGGAAGCGTGGCAACAGTGGTATGCCGCCCAACAGAAAACGCAATTGACTGGTAGTTTGCGGCGGGATCAGTGAACCAGGGTTTGGCTCTCCTGTTTCTGAAGTCCTCGGCCCAGTCGTTCGCCTTCATACCCTCTGCGAACCCGGTCGACCCATTGCTGATGCTGCAAGTACCACCGCACGGTTTGTTCTAGTCCCTGCGGCCAGGGCACGCGCGGTCGCCACTGGAGCCGACGATAGGTGGTTTCACTTTCCAAGGCGTAGCGGAAGTCATGGCCGGGCCGATCTTCCACCAAGCGGATTTGCTCATGGTAGCTACGGCCATCGGGCCGAGGGTTCAGACGGTCCAGAATCTCGCACAGTTGATTGACCAGGTCCCGATTGGCCAGTTCCAGCCCACTGCCCAGGTGGTAGATCTCTCCCGCGGTCCCGCGTTCCAGCACGGCTTGGAGTCCTCGGGCGGTGTCGTCCACATGAATCCACTCGCGGACATTCTCTCCTGTGCCATAAACCGGCAGCTCCTGCCCTCCAATGGCCCGAAGGATCATCAACGGGATGAGTTTCTCCGGATATTGCCGAGGTCCGTAGTTGTTGCAACTGCGGACCACAATTCCGGGCAGCCCGTAGGTGCAAGCAAAGGCTTCTACCAGGTGATCGGCCGCGGCTTTACTGGCTGCGTAGGGCGACCGAGGTCGCAGGGGGTCTCCTGGGGCAAAGCGCCCCTGGGGGCCCAAGCTCCCGTACACCTCGTCCGTGGACATGTGTACAAAACGGAACTGCTTGCGCTGCTTTGCAGGCAAAGCTTGCCAATAGTGGACCGTCTGTTCCAGCAAGCGTTGCGTGCCCAGAACATTGGTCAGCACGAATGGCTCGGGAGAATCAATAGAACGGTCCACATGGGTCAGAGCAGCCAAGTGAACTACTGCCCACGGACGATACCGCTCCAGCAACTCGGCCACCAAGCAACGCTGAGCAATGTCGCCGTGGACGAAGTGGCACTTGAGATGCGAAAGCACTTCTTCCAGGTTGGCCCGGTGTCCGGCATAGCCCAGGGCATCCAGAACCACCACACTCCAGGGACTGTGGTAGATGAGTTGACGGACCAGAGCACTGCCGATGAATCCTGCCCCACCTGTGACCAGTACGCATGGTTCCATCGGGGTGCATCCTTGCAGGAGAGCTGCGGGTGCAGTGGCTCGGGTGGCTTTTCCACAATCGGGAAAACCCAATGGTCTCGGCCACGCTCCTTCCTGGACAAGTAGCGTGGTTCGGGATATTCCGGCAACGGGCTATTGACGCTTTGCCACTTGCTTGGCCGAAGTTGTGGTTGTGGAGGCTTTCCCGGCAGCCGGAACAAACCGCCAAGCCACTTGAAGCCAGCCGTCCTGGGCATGCAGGGCCACCGGTTCCAATTGCCCTACTTCCTCGCCCGAAGGAGCCACCGGAATCGGCTGATCAAACAACTGGGGCCCAAAGGTCTCGCCAAAACGCTCCTCCAGTTGCCGTTTCAAGGCCACCTGGCGGGCACTCAAGGGGGAGTCTTCCGTGGCACCCGGAGGCAAGGCCACCAGTTGCTTGCGCACCGCCACCACTTCTCCGGCTGTGCTTTTAAGTTGATAGCGGATGGTAATCAGCATGGGCTGACGCTGGCGGCCGAATCGCACCCCACGCACTCGGATGACCAGCTCCCCGTTGCGGAAAGCCAGTTCAATTGGGCGGCGCCGAGCAAAAGTGATTCGCCAGTTGGGCTGTTCTTTTTGAGGGGGTGGGAACAGATCGCCCCAACGCTTCTCCAGCTCCTCCCGGGAGAGGCTCTGGCCTCCATAAAGCCATTGAGCATAGTTGTTCACCAGCCGCTCGTGCACCAGCAGCACCAGATCCGCCTCGGGCGGCATCGGCGGGGGAGTGGAGACCGTGGGTGGAAGATCCATCCGGGTTTGCCGCACCAGCAGCATCAGGCTTCCTGTGGTGGAAAGGGCTTGCAAACCCGGTAATGCTCCTTGTTGGCGCAATGGTTCCAACAGTCGGGATTCCAGTTGGGCATTGATGTCTTCAAGTTGTTCGGCCACTTGGCGATCCATGCGTTGGGCGATGCGATGTTTGGCCTTGTTGGCGGATTCGGCCTCAGCTGCGGGCAGACGGCGCATCACCCCTCGCCAAACCACCCGTTGGGCCAAACCACAGCGGCACGGGGTGGACACCGACAGAGGTTCACTGGAGCTTTCGGCTTGAACCTGGGCAGGTTGGGCACTTAGTCCGGTGGGGAGCAGCAGGAGGGGCTTTCGGGCTTGGAATCGGGTGAGGGAACGGCTTTGAACCTGGATGCGTCCTTTGGAGCTGGTGGTTTGAGCTTGGATGTGTCCGCGGGCCACAAGCACCACTCGGCCAACCTCTGCACTGGGAACCAGTTCGGCGGTCAACCGCATCCGCAATTCCCCTTGACCCTCCACCACAGCTCCCTGGATGACTTCGTCAATTTCAATGGCTTCCACCTCCGGCTGAGGCAACACCGCTTGGACCAAGGAGCGCTTCACCAGAATCCACCCTCCGGGCAGCAGATAGCGCTGCTGGAGAACCTGTTGGAGCTGAGGAGCCAGTTGGTGTTGTCGCAGCCATAGCAAAGTGGCCAACAGGGTGCGGCGTTGTTCCGGGGAGAGTTCCGCAGGGGCCTTTTTGATCAAAGGCAACAACTGTTCCAGATGCTGATGGTAGGCGGATCGGAGCTGCTGGGGCACTGGTTGCTTTTGAGCTTGACGAACCAGTTGGGCAAGTTGCTGGGGAAGTTGTTCCAACTGGGCGATCCAGCTTTCCAACGCTTGGGCCAGAGCTTGGACCAGGGCTTTCTGTCCCGGAGGAAAGTGCTTGCGACAAGCCTGGAGCACTTGGCGTAGCTTTTGAACATCGGCCGCCTGACCCAAGGCCAACTGGCGGACCAACTGGTCGGTGAGCAACTGCCGGTGCCACTTGGAAGCCTGAGGACAAGAGGCCAAGGCATCGGAGAGTTTTTCCAGCGCCTGGGCAACCTTTTGAGCTTTTGAGGGGGCTAGAGCTTTTGAGGGCGAACCTGCCCAAGCCACCGGGGAAAACACGGCCAAGCTCCACGCCACCACCAGCACCAGTGCTTGTCGCATCCGAATTTCCTCCTGGAGAGAACGAGACCCTTGCTAGGGATTCCAAATTTCCTATATTCACCAGCCTAATCAACTTTTCTGCAAGGATGCAGATGCTGCCACAGCTTGTCAGAGTGGTCAATCTGTACAAGTTGAGTGGTCTAGAGGCAGCTTGTTGGGGGCAGCGTACCTGTGTGAAGAAGATAGCCGAAGGAGGCGGTTGGGGCCAAGAGGACTTTGTTATTTTGGCTGGTTTGCACATTTTGGCAGGAGAAGAGGCCGTGAAAGTGTGGTTGGGCGTGCTGTGGTGGGGCTGGACGGGTTGGCTTTGGGGGAGCATGCCGCTGGTGGCCCCCCCACCTCGGCGGCCCCCCCAGGTGGATGTCCCTTGGCACGAACACTACGCCCGTGCCCTCCATCGGGCTCAGGTGCAGCGAAAAATGCTTTTTGTCTTCTTCTACGATCCTGAGCAGGGCAGCGTGTCGGAGTACTTCTGCACTCAGGTGGTCCCCAAAGCGTTGACCCCTGAGCTTGTGCAGCAGTATGTGTGGGTTCGCGTTCCCGTGCGTCACCAGAAAAACGCTACGGTGGAGGAAGCGCTGGTTGATCGGGAACAGTTTCGCTTTATGTACGGTCGGCCGGGGGTAGCCGTGGTGGATTGCCAGCATGAGGGGAAGCCGTATTTTGGGCAAGTGGTGAGTTGTTTTCCGTTTCCTCGGGGTGGGACGCTTTCGGTCCGGCAGTTGCGCGTGGTGTTGGAGCTTCCCCCAGGCACCCTGACCCAACGCACCATGATCTACGCGGTGCGGGTGCATCCAGACCGCCCAGCCAGCACCCAAGGAACCCCCAGCCCTGTGCTGATGAAAGAAGCCCAACGGCACTCCCAGCGACAGGCCCGTTTACAGCTCCAAGGACACCACGACTGGGAGCAACGCTTCCACCGCATCAATGCCCAACTAGGCCAAGGGTTGGTATGTCAGGAGGTGGTGGCAGAGAGTTGGGCCGGAATGGAACTGGTGGAAGCCGCCTTGGACTGTGTGCGTGCCTGGCGTCAATCGCCGGGCCACTGGGAAGCCGTCCGACGCCGACACCGTTTCTACGGCTACGACATCCAACGGGGAAAAAACGGCGTGTGGTACGCCACCGGACTGTTTGCCGATTGACCCTGGCTTGTTATTGCTCCCGATAAAATTCCTTCGGAAAGTCCGCCCCGCGATTTCCCTTTTGGTAGCGGTAGTGAGCCCCAAGGTGGCGCTTGGGACTAAAGGGGACCTGATTGGCTCCCTGCTCCACCAGCCACCGATTGAGCCGCTGACGGAACTTGCGGACCAAGGGCCGGTACTTGGGATCGAAGATCAAGTTGTGCTGCTCGTGAGGGTCGTTTTGCAGGTCATAAAACTCATCCAAGTCCCAAATGCCGTGGTACTGGATGAACTTGTAGCGTGGGGTGCGCAGTGCGAAGGTGGTCGGGGTGTGGGGGAAGTTCCATTCCCAGTAGTACTCGTAAAACAGCTCTTGTCGCCATTGGGCAGGATCCATGCGACCGGTGGCCAAGGGGAGGAAACTTTGGCCGTCCATGTGCTTTGGAGAGCGGAGCCCTGCGGCTTCCAGGATCGTGGGTGCAATGTCGATGTTGGCCACCATGCCTTTGACCACTTTCCCGGCCGGAAGCACGCCAGGACACCACGCCAGAAGCGGCACCCGCATCGATGCTTCATAAGCGGTGCGCTTGTCAATCAGCCCATGCTCTCCCCATTGAAACCCGTTGTCGCCCATGTAAATCACCAGCGTGTTTTTGTCCCAACCTCGCTGCCGAAGCAGCTCCAGAATCTGACCCACGCTCTCATCCACCGCCAACAACGCTTCGCAATAGGCCCGATAGTACTCCTCAATATTGGTAGTGCGATGATAGGCATATTGAACCCCATGCCAACTGTTGCGTTGATCCAGGAGCCAGCGAGGTTTGAGGCGGCGGTTTTCTGGGGTATCGGGCATGGTAAGCGGCACAGGCATTCGGGCCTGAGCATAGCGCCCCTGATGACGCTTGGCCGGATAAAACATCCCGTGCACCGCCTTGTGCGACAAATAGAGGAAAAACGGCCGTGAGCCGTCCCGGCGTTTCAACCACTGCAAGGCATATTGGGTCAGCTCGTCGGTGATGTAGCCGCGTTGGAGCACCCGACGACCGTTGACATTCAGCATCGCAGGCCCCCTGCGCCGGTGGTGCGGATAGTAAAACCCTTGTCCGCGAAAACTCACCCAAT
>JAJRRR010000082.1 GCA_024279285.1 Planctomycetota bacterium | reverse complement strand
GTCTCCCCCGTATCAAGCAGCGGATTCCCCTGTGGCAAGTCCTAGCTCTAGCTCGGAAAGAGCCTAACGAAGTGACACTTTGTCGCTTTGTGCTAACTGAATCTGGCGAGTTAGCGCTTGAGCACAAGTGGTGACTGGGTCAACATTTTTCCCGGTTTGAGGTAAACTCTAGCCGTACTTGTTATTTTGGGAGGAAATGAGGATGGGTTGGGCAAGCAAAAGGGTTCGTCTCGGGCTGGTGAGCGGTTTACTTGGTAGTTGGGCGATTGTGACCGGGACGCTGTTGGCACAACAGCCAGGTTTGCAGCGTCTTTATCAACTGCGTCCAGGACCCCAGAATCCCCGTAACAGCGAAGGCGATTTCATCCGCTTGCGCGACGGGCGATTGCTCTTTGTTTATTCCCGATTCCGATCCGGCTCCAGTGACTTCTCCTCGGCCGATCTGGCCGCGGTGGTCAGTTCGGACGAAGGACGCACTTGGACCCCCTGGCCTCGGCTCATCGTGCCCAACGAAGGCCGCATGAATGTCATGAGCGTCTCGCTGCTTCGTCTCCAAAACGGCCAGATTGCCCTGTTTTATGTGCGCAAAAACTCGCTGAAAGATTGCCGTCCTTGGGTCCGCTTCAGCTCCGATGAGGCCCAAACCTGGAGTGAGCCTGTGCCGGTCATTCGCCAGCCGGTTGGCTACTATGTACTCAACAACGACCGCGTGGTGCAGTTGTCCTCGGGCCGGCTGGTGGTGCCTGTGGCTTTGCACAACTTGCCACACTACGAAAAACCGGACTGGCAAGGGGAAGTGATGTGCTATCTATCCGATGACCAGGGACGCAGTTGGCGGCGCAGCCGTTCGGTGCTGCGAGGCTACAACACCCAAGGAAAACGAGTGCTGGTGCAAGAGCCAGGCGTGGTGGAACTGCCTGGGGGGAAGCTTCTGATGTACTGCCGCACCAACGCTGGGGTGCAATACTACAGCGTTTCCCGCGACGGCGGGGAAACCTGGAGCCCTCTTCGGCCTTGGACACTCGTCTCGCCGGTTTCGCCAGCTACGGTCAAACGCATTCCCGGCACGGATGTTCTACTTGCCGTGTGGAACGACCATTCCCGAATTGACCCCTCCCTGCGTGGCAAACGCACCCCTTTAGTCGTGGCTGTCTCCTACGACCAAGGCAACACCTGGGTCAACCGACGGATGCTGGAAGACGATCCGACCGGATGGTACTGCTACACGGCGGTGGAGTTTGTCGGACCTTGGGTCTTTCTGGCCTATTGCTCGGGAAGCACCAAGAAGTACGCACGGCTCAGTTTGTCGCAACTCAGCAGATTTCAGCTCGCATGGGTGTTGGACCGACCGTGAGTGCTCCGTGGCAGCGTAAGCTGGAGCAGTGGCTTGAACCTCTTCCGGCCAAGCATTGGGAACTGCTTCGTGCCCGACTGACCCAAAGTGCCTTTCGGCGCCAGTTTCGCTTGCGTGGGGCCGAAGCCGCTTATGTGCGTCGGGTGGGCCTGATTCGCCTGGGCCATCAAGCTTGGGAACTGATCGGTCAACGCCTGGCTCCGGCCCTGGTGGAAAACGACGGACGCCAGACCCCTTATCGGGGTCATCCGGTGTTCGTGGCCCAGCATGCCACGGCCACCTGCTGCCGTAAGTGTCTGGCCCGATGGCACGCCATTGAACCCAACATCCCCTTGACTGAAAAACAACAACGCTACATTGTTGCCGTGTTGTTGCGATTCGTTCTGGACCAACTTGGTCCCGCCGATCGCACCCTGGCCACAGGTCAACAAAGGGAACTGTTTGAATAGAAAGACAACCAGGCTACACGCACTCGCTACTGGCTTCTTCACTCCTCAAGCCTGCTCCTGCCTGAGTCGTTCCCCCAACCTCGTGCTCGGAAAGCCCTGGTCCGAATCAACACCACCTAAAGCATTGAACATTCGGACCAGGCAAGTTTAACCTACCAGGAAACTCAAGGAACACGACCTCTGGAGAGGTACCGGTTTGCATGGGTGAAGCCTTTCCAGAAATATCGCCTTTGTGTCTCCTCAGGAGATCGTATCGTGGCCAGGGGAGTGTGTAAGCTGCAAAGCTGGGCGGTAGTGGGAATTGTTGCACTTGGGATTTGTCCTCCCGGTGCTGCCCAAGATGTTCAACTGGTCGCCCTGATCAAGTTGCCTTCGCTTCAGCAGTGGGAGCGTTGGGGGGGACATCTGGCCCGGGCCTTACGCTGGTCGGAACTGCCTGCGTCCGTGGCTCAGGCGGTCCAAAATCAAGTCCATATTCCCTGGGATGCCCTGCACCCTCAGCGACCTGTTCTGCTGGCTGTGCTGGCCAATCAGGTGGCTTTGGAAGTGGTGGTGGCCTTGCCGGTGCAAGAGCCTCAAGAAGTGGTACAGCACCTTGGACGCAGATGGGGGCCGATTCAACAGCAAGGCCCGAGGCTGTGGAAGTTTGGTCGGGAGTCGTGGACCGGGGTTTTGAGCTGGCAGCCGCCTTGGCTCCTGGTGGCCCAACGCCCCAAGGCTTTTGCCATGTGGCAAAACTGCTCTCAGCTTCAGCCGGCTCTGGGCGAACTTTCCGCCTTGGGATTGGTTTTCTACCCGGATCGGGTGCCGGAGGTTTATCGGGAAATGATCGTGGACCATCTGCGGGGGTTTCCTCAGGTGAAGTCTCCGTCGGGAGAAGCCCGATCTTCCTCCGAAGAAAATTTCGGCTGGGCCAGGGCGGCGGAAGCCCTGCTTTGGGAAACTCAAAAAGTAGTTGGCGAACTGGAGCTGGGAGCCGAAGGCCAGAGTGAACTTCGGCTGCAACTGTGGCCTCGGCCCCGAACTCCTTTGGCCCAATGGGTCCGGTTGCAAAGCAAGCTTCCTGCGGTTGAAGTGCCAACTGAGGCAGGTGCATGGTTCCTGCTCCAAGAGCACCGTTCAGGGCCTTGGCCCGGCGGAGCCGCAGCACTGTGGGCTCAAGGGCTTGCCAGGGCCGGAGCTTGGACGGATCAGGCCCACCTCTTGGTTCCCCCCTTGGCCCAATCCGCTTTGGCTCTCTGGCCCAAGCCGCCAACGCCCTCTTTCCAACAAGTGCTCGTACAGTGGATTCCATTGGGCACAAACCAGGGCAAACTGTGCGTTCAAGTCCACGGAGTCAAACCTTCCCAGATTCAGAAAATCCTACAAGCATTGATTCGGCACTGGGAAATTGAGGCTCTTTCATTTCCCGACAAGGAGCCGGCTCCTGCCCAAGCCCTCTCTCGACGCCTCTTCCCTGCCCCATCCGTTTGGAAACCGTGGCTTGGTCCCCAAGTGGAGCTTTCCTACCAAAAGCTGTCCCAAGGGTTCGTCCTATGCTTGGCTCCCTGGGGAAAATCGGGGCGTTCCTTGGCTGAGCGTGTTCAAAAGCTGCCCTCGGGAACGGTGATCTGCCTGGGAATGCGAACTGCTCCTGTGTTGCGACGTCTGGCAGCCCGAGAATCCGGATCAGCCCAGGTGATCCTTCAAGCCCTCACCGGATTGCTGGCCCAAGGCAAAGACCGGATCGTGCTGACTCTGCGTTGCAAACAGGAGAGCGTGGAGCTCTCGCTGCGGTTTGAGCCTCAGGTGGTTCGGGCAGGAGTGATGTTGGCTCTTTGGGCGTTGGGATCGGGCAGTTAGGTTTTTTCCCAAGGGTGGTTCCCTAGACCCTGGAAAACTACACGCCAAGGCGTAGAATGTGCGGCGTTTGCCAAACTG
>JAJRRR010000081.1 GCA_024279285.1 Planctomycetota bacterium | reverse complement strand
CCAACGGAGCCGGCAAGACCACCACGCTTCGCATCCTCAGCACTTTGCTTCAACCCAGCTCCGGCACAGCCACCGTCAACGGCTACGATGTGGTTCGCCAACCCGCCTTGGTGCGTCGCTGCGTGGGCTATGTGTCGGCCAACACCGGCGTGTATGACCGCATGACCGCCCGAGAGATGGTGGAGCACTTTGGTCGGCTCTATGGGCTGGAGGAATCGGTGCTGCAACGACGCATCGCCGAGCTGTTTGAACGGCTCCAGATGCAAGAGATTGCCGAACTTCCAGGGGCGAAGATGTCCACCGGAATGAAGCAAAAAGTTTCCATCGCCCGGGCCCTGGTCCACGATCCCCCTGTGCTGATCTTTGACGAGGCCACGGTGGGTCTGGATGTGGTCGTGGCCCGAAGTCTGTTGGAAATCATTCGCCAGCTCCGCCAGATGGGCAAGTGCATCCTCTTCTCCACCCACATCATGCGCGAAGCCGAGCGGCTGTGTGATCGGGTGGGCATCATCCACCGAGGACGCCTGTTGGCCCTGGGCACGCTGGAGGAGCTTCGGGATCAAACCGGCCATCAGGAGCTGGAAGAAGTGTTTTATCACTTGGTTTGCCAAACCGAGGGAGTCCCTGGCCGAAGTTCCCAGCAAGAGTGCACCAAAAGCTCATGAGCCGTTTGCGGACTTGGCACAACATTTGGCTGATTTTTCAACGCGAGCTGCGCGATCAGTTCCGCGACCGGCGGATGCTGTTTTTGATCTTCGTGCTGCCCCTGCTGTTGTATCCGCTGATGGGCGCCACTTTTTTGCAGTTGGCCCAATTCGTCCAGGAAGTGCCCACTCGGGTGCTGATTGTGGGCCGGGAACATCTGCCCCGGGAAGTCCCTCTGCTGGACCGGCGCACCCGAGGTTTCCTCCCTCAGTGGTTCTCTCGTCCCGAAGATGCTCAACTGCTGGAAGTGGAGTTTTTGGAAGATCGGGTTCCGGTGTCCCGATTGGGACCTGGGGAGCTGGAGCGCCTGGTGCGTCGGCGATTGGAGAGCGGGCAGGTGCATGCCGTGCTGATCTTCAGCCCTCGCCAGGCTCGGCAAAAAAACGCCGTTTCCAAGGGAACAACTTTGACGGAGGCAGGCCCCCTGTTCCCGCAGCCACAGTTGCTCTACAACTCGGCCAAGCGCAGTTCCCAGGTGGCCCAACGGCGACTGTGGAACTTGCTGCAAAACTGGCGTTCTGCCCTGGTGCGGCATCATTTGCGTCAGGCGGGAGTTCCCCCCGCGTGGCTGGAACCGTTTGAGCTTCAGGTGCAAGATGTAGCTGCTCGGGCAGTGCGTCAGGCGGCGGTCTGGGGAGCGGTGTTTCCGTTCATGCTTTTGCTCTGGGGGCTGACCGGAGCGTTTTATCCGGCCATAGATTTGTGTGCAGGAGAAAAGGAGCGAGGCACTCTAGAGACCTTGCTTTCCAGTCCTGCCCGACGAAGCGAAATCGTTTGGGGTAAGTTGCTCACCGTGATGCTCTTTAGTGTGCTGACGGTGGTGTTGAATCTTGCCTCGGTGGCCCTGACCGGAGCGGTGGTGGCAGCTCAAGTGCCGGAACTGGACCAGGCCGTTGGGCCTCCCCCCTGGAGAGCCATGATTTGGGTGCTGGTGGCCTTGATCCCCGTGGCGGCGCTGTTCAGCGCGTTGTGTTTGGCCCTGGCCGCTTTTGCCCGAAGCAGCAAGGAAGGCCAATACTACCTGATGCCCTTGTTCCTGGTGACGCTGCCGCTGGTGTTGCTGCCTCTTTCCCCAGGCGTGGAGTTGAGCTTGGGCACGGCGTTGATCCCGATCTCGGGCATCGTGCTCCTGCTGCAAGCAGCCATTGAAGGGGAATATGCCACGGCGTTGCGCTACTTGGCTCCGGTGGTGGTGGTCACCGGCGGATGCGTCTGGCTGGCGGTGCGTTGGGCCGTGGACCAGTTCAACCGCGAAACGGTCCTGTTCCGCGAAGGGGAGAGGCTTCACTTGGGCCTGTGGTTGCGGCACTTGTTGCGCGATCGGGACGAAGTGCCCACGGTGGCCGCTGCGCTGCTGTGTGGGGTGCTGGTGCTGGTGATCCGGTTCTTTTTGTCCTTGGCCATCTCCGCTCGGGGGGCCTCAGTGCCCGGCATGATCCTCACTGTGCAATTGGTGGCGGTGTTGTTCCCGGCGCTTCTGATGACGGTGCTTTTTACCCGGGATGTACGCAAAACCCTGCTTTTGCGCTGGCCGCGAGTTTCCATGATCGTGGCAGCGGTAGCGTTGGCGGTGTTCTTGCATCCGGTGGTGGTGGCGCTGGCTCAGGTGGTTTACACGCTTTATCCCTTGAGCCCTCAAATGCAGCAAGCGGCTCAAGCGTTGATGGACGCCCTGCCCAGTTGGCCGCAGCGTGTGGTGTTTTTGGCTCTGGTGCCGGCGGTGTGCGAGGAGGTGGCGTTTCGGGGGTTTGTGCTTTCGGGACTTCGGCGGATGGGCCATCGGCGAGTGGCCATCGTGCTGGCGGCCGCCTTGTTCGGCTTGACCCATTCGCTGGTGCAGCAAGCCGTGGTGGCTACCGTGTTGGGGGTGGTGTTGGGCTACTTGGCCGTTCGGGCTCGCAGCTTGTTGGTGCCGGTGGTGTTCCACCTGGTGCACAACGCCTTGGCAGCCAGCGGGCCGTGGCTGGTCCGGACCTGGCAAGCCCTAGGCAGTCCCCAAGCCCTGGCCCAACTCTCCCCCCAGGGTGAACTGGTTTATACGCCTTCGGTCGTTTTGGCCTGTGGCTTGATCTCAGCTCTGATCCTCTGGTGGTGGCGCAGCCAGCCGGTGGAAAAAACTCCTGAGGAGGAACTCGTGGAAGCCCTGGGCCAGCAGGAAGCTGCCCCAACCGGATAAAGCCCTCCGGGTTCGTTGCCCAACTACTGCTGGCCGCCTCCGGCAGATTGGCTCACAGGAGCAAAACGGCTGGTTTCCAAAAAGGCGAACAGATCAGCAATTTCTTTCAGAGTCAACTCTTTCAAAGCACCAACGGGCATGACCGAAACTTTTGACGGTGCCTGTTCGTCAATTTCTGCTTTGGGAACGCTAACTTGTGTTGCATCAGAAAGTAATAACACCAACGTCTCTGCGTTCGACAAGCCAGGAACCGGCATTCCGTTGTGTATCAAACCATCGTCGGTAATCACACTCACCATACGGAATTGATCAGAAATGATTCGCGAAGGATGGATGATCGATTCGATGATCTCCCGTTTCTGAAAACGGCGGCGGACCGAAGTTAAATCGGGGCCGATGGTTTTTCCTTCGTTGCCAAAACGATGGCATTTCAGACAGTTGGCCTTGGCAAACATCAACTTGCCGTTGGCGACGTTCCCGTTTTTGCCCGCCCCTTTTTCCAAATAATCGACCAGTTGTTGAAAGCTGTATTTGGTTTTGGCTAAGTCTTCCTGGGGAAGTTCTGCCAACGCTGCATCGGGATGGGTT
>JAJRRR010000080.1 GCA_024279285.1 Planctomycetota bacterium | reverse complement strand
CGCTGAGGCCCCCCCGGGTGGGCATCTATTTGTGTGGACCTACCGTGTACAAACCCTGCCACATCGGCCACATGGTTGGCCCGGTGATCTTTGATGTCATCAAGCGCTATATGACCTACTTGGGCTACCAGGTCACGCTGGTGATCAACATCACCGATGTGGACGACAAGCTCATTGCCGAAAGCCACCGTCGGGGCATTCCGATGGCTCAATTGGCCCAGGAAATGACCGAAGATTACTTCCGCAACCTGCAAGCCCTGGGCGTGGACACGGTGGATCACTTTCCTCGGGCCACGCATTACATCCCTCACATGATTGAATACATCAAGCGTTTGATAGACCGCGGCTATGCCTACGAGTCCCAAGGGGATGTGTTTTTTGATGTGACGCGCTTGCCCCAGTATGGGAAACTAAGCAACCGCACATTGGAGCAGATGCAAGGCGAGGGGGGCGAAGCGGCGGCCAAGAAACGCTCCCCGTGCGATTTTGCCTTGTGGAAAGCAGCCAAACCTGGAGAACCCAGTTGGCCCAGCCCCTGGGGACCTGGGCGACCCGGTTGGCACATCGAGTGCTCGGTGATGAGCCAGCACCTGTTGGGCCAGCCGTTTGACATACACGGAGGCGGGCTGGATTTGATCTTTCCCCATCACGAAAACGAAATTGCCCAAAGCGAAGGCTATTCCGGGGAACCCCTGGCCCGATTCTGGCTCCACAACGGTTTGATGCGGGCGGCAGATGAAACGGGCAAGGTGGGCGGACGACACACGCGGCCCTTGGGCCAGGAAGAATCCGAGCAAGAACAAGCCGCCGCCAAACTCAGCAAGTCCAAAGGAGCCCAACCCTTCCGAGAACTGCTGGAACAATTCTCCCCCGAAGCCGTGCGCATGCTCATCATCTCCACTCATTACCGAAGCCCCATCCTCTTTAGCCCCGAGGAACTCCGCCGCCAAGAAGAACGGCTCCGTAGATTCTATCGGTTCTTTGAGCACTTTGAGCAGATCACCGGAGAGAGTTTCTATCGTCTTTCGGCTCCCACGCGGCGAGACGAATCCCCTCAGCTTCCCCAGGATGATCCCTTGCTTGGCTCTCTGGCCCGATTGCGCCAGCGGTTCCTGGAATACATGGACGATGATCTCAACACGGCCGGAGCCATCGGAGTGTTGTTTGAAATCCTGCATGAGCTAAACCGTTTCGTGCAGCAACAAAAACTCTTGGAACAGCCTGCGCCGGAGCAAGTGCAACGGTTGGTACAGGCCGCCACTGTGCTTCGGGAACTGAGCAATGTGTTGGGTCTTTTCCGCCAAGAGCCCAAGCCCACTGGGCCTCAAAGCGACCAGCTCACCCGGGAGTTGATTGACTTGATCGTCCAGGTGCGGGCTCAAGCCCGACGGGAGAAAAACTACGCCTTGGCCGACCAGATTCGTGATCGCTTGGGCCAGTTGGGCATCCGCCTGGAAGACCATCCCCAGGGGACTCGCTGGTACTTCCAAAGCTAGCTGCGCCCCAGCGATTGTGTCGTTGACAGCTTGGATTGCCAATTGGCCAAAGAAACGGAATTCGCTCTTGGCCCTGCAAGCGGCCCCTGACGAGGACGGAGCCTGATGAGCAAGTTTATCTTGGGCATTGATCCGGGACTGAATGTCACCGGCTATGCGGTGCTTCGCTGCCGTGGGCAGGGATTTGAAGTGGCCGAGGCGGGAGTGATTCGTCCCCTGCGGAACATCCCCTTGGAACAGCGCTTGTGGCAGTTGCACCAGGATTTGCAAGAGCTGCTGCGCACCTGGTCGGTGGAGGCTTTGGCTCTGGAGGACTTGTTTACCCACTATCGCCAGCCGCGAACAGCCATTTTGATGGGCCATGCCCGAGGAGTGATCTGCCTGGCGGCTGCCCAGGCCGGAGTGCCCGTGGTGGCTTATGCTCCTGCGGAGGTGAAGAAGCTCATCACTGGGCATGGTCGGGCCAGCAAGGACCAGATGCAACGGGCGGTGGCGTTGCAGCTTGGGCTGGCCCAAGTGCCCTCTCCGCCTGATGTGGCCGACGCCATGGCCTTGGCCCTCTGCCACGGTTTCCACCTCAGGCTCTGCTTGCACAAGTCCCGAAAATGCGGATGATGACTACCTAAGCTGCCTCTTCACAAAGGAAATCACCACCGTGATTGCTCGCATTGCAGGCAGACTGGTCCGCACCGGCGACGGTTGGGTGGAAGTGCAGCAAGGCCATCTGTGGTACGAAGTGCTGGTGCCTCGATGTGTGCAACGCCATCTGGACCAGCGACTGGGCAAGTCGGTGGAGCTTTTCACGCTGGTGTTTCTGGAAGGCAATCCGGCTCAGGGGCGGCTGATCCCTCGCATGTTGGGCTTTTTAAGCGAAGCGGAGAAGGAGTTTTTTGAGCTTTTTTGTTCGGTGGACGGGGTGGGAGCACGCAAGGCTCTGACTGCTATGGACCGCCCGGTACGCGACATCGCCGCAGCTATTGCCGACAAAGACACCAAGCAGCTTAGCACCCTGCCGGGCATCGGACCCTCGCTAGCTGAGCGCATCGTGGCCAAACTGCATCGCAAAATGGCCAAGTTCGCCCTGCTCGCTTCGGACCAAAGGGCTCCTTCCAAGGATGCCAAGCAGCGCACGGTGGTGGCCGAGGTGATGGAAGCTCTGGTCCGCCTGGGCCATCCGGAGTCAGAAGCCCGACGCATGATCGAAAAAGTCCTGGCCCAAAAACGCAAACCCAACTCCGTGGAAGACTTCTTGCATCTGATCTACCAACTCCACAGGTAAAAAGGGCAAAGGGGAAGGCCGCGAGGAGGGAAAGTTTGACGCCTGTTCGGGCTGGGCAACTTTGGCCTTTCTTGCTTCCCAGGGGCGTTGTGCCTGAAGTGGCGAATTGTTGGATTCTGTCTTTTCCGTCGGACGATATGGCCCCTAGAGAACAAGTGTGCTTGCACAACTCCCGGACTGTGTCTTTGGCAAGGGCAATTTCCTATGAAGCGGTTGGCTTGGACCTTGGTGGTCTTGGGACTGGTGGCGGCTCCTGGATGCTGCAATCCTTTCTTTTTCAACGAAACCGATCCCACCTTCGCCGAGCCGGAATGCAATTGGACCGAAGGCCCATTTGGCTGGGTGGGCAAGGCCCGAAAGCACCGAGGAGTGCCGTCTGTCCACTGGGGGCGAGCCGGAGATAGCCCTGTGTGCACTGCTGCTGCGTGCGCCACCTTGGGGCCGGACGGCCAGCCCGTCTCTCCCGTGCCCGGCCAACCGGCGATGGGAGCTGTGGCTTATCCCTACTACACCAACCGCGGCCCTCGGGACTTTTTCCTGGCCAACCCGCCCGACATCGGGCCTTAGCTCGGCCGGGGCCTGCGACTTGCGGTCAGCGGCGCGAGAAAAGGTAGCCTCGTTCTTGTTTTGGCGCGCGAATGCAAGTGGGCGCCGGTTCTTCCTTGATCACGGCAGTCCGTGCCATTTGCGCCATGCCCATTCGCCGGCCAGTAGGGCCAAAAACAGTAGCACCACGGCCCAATGGTTCCACAAAGACCACGGCGGCAAAGATTCCAACACGACTTGGTGTCCGGGGGGAATCAGCTTGCGGAGGCGATCAAACTCCTCAGGCAAGACGAGTTCGCCGCCCGTGGATTGGGCCACTTGGGCCAAGTGGCGGAAATCGCATTTGAGCCGTTCTAGTTCGCCCGGGGGAGGTTGGACCACAAAATCGGCCGAAGGGGGATGAGGGCCCAAAGCCGGTGAGGCGATCCATGCCCGATAGTTCCCCGGGGGCAAGGGGCCTGCCGTGGCTTCATACACGCCCAAGGCACTGCGGTGGGGAGCCAGTTTGACTCGCTGGGTGGTCCCCTGTTCTTGCTGAATAACGACCACCACTTCGGGCACGGAGCGAGCAGTGGGATTCATGAACCGCACTCTCAACGGCACAGGATCGCCTAGGCGGAAGCGTTTTCGGGCCACGGTCAGTTCCGCTCCCAAGCCTTGGTCCTGGAGCTTGGAACGGCTCAGGTATCGGATCGCTTGAACCCAATAGCGAGCAAACAGAAGGTCCCCGATGCGGAACCGCCATCGCCAAGTTTCATCCGTGGCGTGGAACAGCACGCGGCCTGCTCCCACATATTGCAGACAAATTATCGGCAAAGGAGCACCTTGGTCGTTGCGTTGGGTGGGATGCACGGCCAGCACTCGGGCAGCAGGGCGCAAGTGGCCAATGCGCACATGCCAGTACAACGGGGCCAGGTTGGCCCAGAGAGCCCCAGTCTGTTCGGGGGTGTCGCCCAGTTGCATAAAGGGGCTGGACTGGCCCAAGTCGGTCAGCCGCAGTTGCCAGGGAGTGCTCATGGGTTGCTGAGGCGAAGGGACTTCCACTTCCAGCACATCTACCGGCAGCAGGGGCTCCAAAGGAGTGTTGCGGTAGCCGGCGGGCATGTAGCGAGGGCCGGCGATCAGAACCAGCCCTCCACCCCGTTGGGCCACAAATTCATAAAGCAGCTCCAACACTCCCGGGGGCAAAAGCTCCGGATTGACATCTCCCCAGATGATCACATCGTACCCGAACAGTTCCTCCCGGCCCGAGGGCAAAGCGGGCAAAGCGGATTTGTCAATTTGACTGAACTCCCAATCGGCTTCTTGAAGCACCGTGTGCAGTTGCACGGTGGTGTCGCGTTCCAGCATGTTTTTCAGGTGGCGGAACTCAAAGCTGGGATAGCCTTGTACCAGGAGGACTTTGATTTTCTCGTCGCGCACGCGGACCACTCGGGTGATCTGGTTGTCCGAGGTGGTTTCTTCGTCTTCCAGAGGAAGCACTTGGATTTGGAATCGGAAACGGCCTTGTTGCTGCGGTCGGTAGGTGATCTGGCACCGTCGGGGCTGGTTGTCCGGGGGGGCGGAGAGGGAGATTTGGTTCAACACGGCTTTGCGGTCCAGGTCCCGAAGCACCACCCGCACCCGACGCCCTGCATACCCTTGGGCCACCAAGCGGAACTGGAAATTGACCGCATCGCCTCGAAACACCACATCATCCACCAGCAAGTCGGTCACAGCCAAGTTGCGCACCGGAGCCTCACTGCCCAGGGGAACTATGAACACCGGCACGCCTTGAGCCTGAGCTACCGAAGCGGCTTCGTCCAAGGGGGCTCCTTGGGTGACGATCCCATCGGTCAGAAACACCACCGCCGAAGGGGGATTGCCCCGATGCTGTTCCAGCACTTGCCGCAGAGCATCGCCCAATCGGGAGGAGGAGCCTTGGGCCTGGAGGGTGCGAATCGGCTGGTTCCAGTCGTCCTTGATTTCCATCAACCGGGCGGCAGCCGAGACTTTGTAAAGGCGGAGTTTATACCGCTGTTGGGCCCAACGCAAAAACGCCCCCTGGTCTTTCAGCAGCAGGGCTTTGGCCACCTGGATGCGGCCCAGTTCGTTCCAGGAGAACTCGGCCACCAATTGCTGGAGTTTTTCCCGACGTGGGGAGGGGAGCTGCTTGTCCACAAACTGCATGCTGGCCGAGTCGTCCACCAAAACAAGCAGATAAGGCAGGCCCGTCCGCACGGGAGCCAGGACCACTTGGGCCAACATAAACAGCAACAAGGCCAGGGCCGCCAATCGCAGCAGCATAGGTCCCCAAAGCCGTCCTGTTTGCCAACCCCGACGCTGCCGCCAGTAGCTCCACACCACCCAAGCGGCTAACAACAGCACCAGCACCACGGTCACGCCAGGAGGCAAAGGCCACGCGGAATCCCAGCTCCACTGGGTTCCTTGGCCCGGGGGCAAAGGACTTTGGGCCCAAAGCTCTCTCACGGCGGCTTTCACCCCACCTACCTCGCTTGGGAAGCCCAACGGGACAACAGGCCCAACTCTACACAAAACAACACCAATGCTGCCCACAGTAAGCCGGCTTGCAGCCCTCGGGAACGCTCTCCGGCGGTAGCGGGCGGTAGAACCGCAGGCTGGCTGGACGGGTTTCCCTGAAACTCCAAGCCGCCCAGGATTTCTTCTTCCAATCGTTGGAGACTCAGGGTGCGCAGGTCGCTTTCGGCCACTTCCAGATTGACGGCGAACTTCCACTGCTGCTTTCCATCCGGCGAGGTGACCCGGTAGGGACCACTGATCCAGGTCTGCTCGAAGCTCCACCGGACTCCGTCTGGTGCGGTGCGCACAGCTCGAAGGAGCCGCTGCCCTTGGGGAGTGTGAACCCAAAACTGCTGGTATTGCATGGCCACAGCCGGGGCAAGTTCCAACGGCTGCCCCACCTCCACATTTCGCCGCTGCAAGCGCCCTTGCATGGCAGCCGAAGCAATTTCCCGAACCAGTGGCAGATAGTTTTGCAACAGGGGCATCAGATTCCAGGGAGCCTGACTGGGTCCTGGAGCGGCACTGGTGGTGATCACAAACACCCGACCCCAACCTACCACATGCTCCACCACCAAAGGGTCCCCGTTGCTCAACGCCAAGGCCACATGAGCCGAACCTTGTTCAGGAAGCCGAAGCTCCATGTAGCGATAAATCGGCGAGCTGAGCAGGCCCACCTGCTCGTTGTTCTCAAAAGGTCGGAGGATCCGGTGTTTGTACTCCAGGGGGTCTAACACATATCCTTCCTCAGAAACTTCCACTTGCCGCACAGGCCCCAGCAGGCCGGGCAAAAGGCGAGTTTGCGGCTGTCGGTAGAGAAGCTCGTTGTAGTTTTCCACCTCCACTTGATCACCCAGGAATACCACCAGCCCTCCTCCTGCTCGGACATATTGGGTCAGCAGTTGGGCTTCTTGTCGGGTGAATCGGGCCACATTGCACAAAAACACTACATCGTATTGTTGCAAGGGCCGGTCGCTGAGGGCCGTCTCAGGGGCTTTGTCCACCTGGATGTTCTGAGGTCCTTGGCCCACTTGGGCCTCCAACGCGGCTACCAAATAGTCCGCCGCTCCTTCAAACGCCCGAGTGCCCGGACGACCGTCTATGCACAACATGCGCCACTGCTGACGCACCGGCAGGACCAAATGACGCTGGTTGTCCAGGACCAGGGAATCCTGTTCCACGCGCACCTGGATCAAGTGTTCGCCCGGATCAGGAAACCGATGATGCAAGCCCAACACAGGCACTTCTTCCCCGGCCGGAATGTCAACTTTTTGCGTAGCCACCGCCACGCGATCAATAAGCAGGGTGACTGACACTTGGGAGCGATCATCAGGCCCGAAGTTGGCCACTTTGACTTGAAAATCCACCCGACGGCCTACCAAGGGCATGCTTTGGCTGCTTCCCAGGGCCGTGATGGCCAGGTTTTCCGGCTGGGAAGTTCCCAAGGCCACCACCGACACGGCGGCCTGCTGGCCCAGGCGACTCCACAGACTGCGCAGTTGTTCAGGAGAAACTTGTTCCCAGGTGGTACGCTGCAAATCGCTCAGGATGTACACACGATACTGATCAAAACTCAGTGAACCACGGCGAGCCTGGGCCAAAACATGCAGGGCTTGCTCCAGCCCCGGCACAAGCTGGGCGGAGGTGTGGGCAGGGGTGAGTTGCCGCAACTCGTGAAGAAAACTCTGAGCCTCAAACACCGGCATGCTCACCACTGCCCGAGCCGGGCGTGCCAAAGTGACCAAGGCAAACCCGTCTCCGGCCCTGGCTTCATCCACGGTTTGAGCAATCCAGTTGAGAGCTTGTTGCCAAGGGCTCTGTTCCCCATGCAAGGCCGTCATGGAAAACGAATCGTCCAGCACAAACAGGTGCAAGGTGCGTT
>JAJRRR010000079.1 GCA_024279285.1 Planctomycetota bacterium | reverse complement strand
CGGATCGGTTGGGAGCAGTGAGCCAAAGTTTGCAAGCTTTGTTTTCCATCCAGAACTATGGTCCTGGCTGCCCCGTGGCCGCTGTGGTGCTCAACCGCCTTGTTCCCCCCAAGGAACAAGACCCCAGTGCCTCTAGCAATGCCCAACTCCTCCGCCAACTGTGTCCCAGTGTGCCGATTGTGGTGCTGGAATTCCAAGGCGAGTTTGACCCACCTATAGACTGGCAAGCCTTGGGAAGCTAACTGGGGAGCGGGGAAAAGGTGCAGAGGGTAGGCCCTAGCCGCTGTCCTTGCTCCTTCTGCTTCTGTTTTTACTGGCTTTGTCGGGAACTTGAACTTTTTCCCAAGCGTATGGACCACGCGCTAAACAGCCAGGGTCAGCGAGCTTGACTGCGAAAGCCCCACACGGAAAGGCGAGGACCTTGGCAGGAAGACATGTTTTGGACCTGATTGCAGACGCAGTTGGATTTCTTCTTCAAGCTCTTCCAGCTCAAATTCCTGATCGCTGTCAGCCTCTTCGGAGAGGAAGATCATGGCCAACAGGATGGCTACTTTAACTCCCAGGAAGAGTCCCGTGATGATCGCGGCTTCTCGTCTTTCTAACTCCAAAAAGTACATCAAGGTTGCCGTCAGGATCACGCCATAGACGATCAGTCCCAGAATCGTTCCGACGAACCCCAAGCCGAGCGTCAACCCCCACACCACCAGCCCTCCGACCACCCCGGTGCCCAGAGCAATTAAAAAAGCCATGGACACGGGGAGTCCTTCTTCGGCCACTAGAAAAACCAAGAGCACCAGTAGCCCTGAGTCAATCAGCAGGGTGCACAGCACTTTTTGCTTTCCTCGTTCCAAGACTTAGCTAGTGTTTGGATTGCAGCTCCTCCGGCTGGAGCCGAGTTAGTCCCCTCATTTCTGTTAATCTGCAATTTGAAAGCAACCGTGGCCAACCACCGGGCAGAAGTTGCCTGACCGAGTTGCTCTGGCACTAATCCCGTTGTACTGCCCAAACGACACGGATCATGTACCAGAACATCAAGGCCATAGTGGCAAACAAGGCCAAGGCGGCTGCCACATGCTGGTCGGTGCGATAGTGGTGCAGCACTTCAGAGGTGTGATACAAAGCATATCCGGCGGCCAGAGCGACCATGGCCACCGAGAAAAGCAATCCCAACTGAAAACCGAAAATCAAACTTCCCACGATCAAAAGCAAAGCTGCCAGTCCGGCCAGATACAGCACACTTCTGAGGAAAGAAAAATCTGCTCCGGTGGCAAACACAATCAAGGTCAGTCCGCCAAACAGCACCACCGTGGCCAAAGCTGCCGGACCGATGATGTCCACCCCAAAGGCCCGTTCGTAATGGGAAACCACCCAAATCAAAGGTGTGAAGATAACACTTTCGGCCACCGTGTAGAGAATCAGACCGGCGTATTGGGTGGCCAAGCTGGTGGTGGATTGAGCCCAACGCTCTGCAATCCAGCTTACAGCCAGAAACCCGCCCAACATCAGCATCCAGGTCCAGGGGTTCACGACCACCATTTCGGTGATCTTTTCTCCCAAGGGCAGATTGACCAACAAGCTGACCAAGGCCACAAAACCCAATACGGCAGCTCCCAAGTGGATGTATGTGCGTCGGATAAAATCCGCCCGCTGACGCGCTTCAGCCAGAACAGCCGGCACATCTGAAGTCCCGTAGGCATAGAAGTCTTCCTGGTAGCTCATGTCTGCTCCCCCTTGTGCGAGTGTACGGCTTGCCCCTTACCCCAGGGGACCTCTTAAAGAGTTGCCCTTTTAGCTTCCTCTTTAAAGCATTGTCGGTCAAGCGAATTTTGAAAAAGCTGGTTTTTCGGAAAGGAGCCCAGGAAAAATTGGCCAAGCCTTGGCCAGCGAGAGGCTCAAGAGATTTCGTCTGGGGGAACGCCCCGATAGGCCCAGTCCAGCACCTCTACCGGATGGAACACCGGCAGGGGGTGTCCTTGGCGTCGGGCTTCTCGGGCGATTTGCAGGGTGCAGCCGGCGTTGGCCGACACCACGGCTTGAGCTCCGGTGGCCAGGATGTTTTTCAGTTTGCGTTGGGCCAGGCGGTTGGCCATCTCTACTTCCACCAGGTTGTAAGTTCCGGCGGCTCCACAGCACAGGTCAGACTCCTCCAACGGGACCACTTCCAGCCCCGGCACCTGGGCCAACAGCCGGCGAGGGGCTTCGCGGATGCGTTGTGCATGGGCCAGATGACACGCGTCGTGATAAGTGGCCCGAAGCCGCACTTCGTGCCGCGGTGGCTCCAAACCCAACTCGTCCAAAAACTCGCACGCATCTTTGACCCGAGAAGCAAACTCGCCCAAACTCCTCTCCGCTTGGGGCCAGTGATGGGCATAGTCCTTGAGCATGGAACCGCATCCGGCCACATTGACAATCACGGCGTCCACATCGTGTTGGGCAAACACCTGAGCGTTTTTCTCAGCCAGATGGCGTGCCGGTTGTTCGTATCCGGCATGGTAGGCAATGGCCCCACAGCAGACTTGTTCTTGGGGAATGACCACTTCGCATCCGTTATGCTGGAGCACGCGCACGGTGGCCCAATGCACATGAGGAAACATCACCTGGGCCACGCATCCGGTAAACAGTGCCACCCGGGCCCGACGCCGCCCCAACGGCGGTGCCACCTCCGGCAAGGGGAGCGAACGAGGCGGTTGGGGGGGCAGCATGTCGCTCAGTTGTTGAATTTCCTGGGGCAACAGGCGCATCAGGCCCGTCAGACGCATCAACCCCAACAGTCCCAACCGCTTGGCCCAATACCCCCAACGCAGCGCCCGGCGCAGCCGCTGCGGATAAGGAAAAGTGCCCAAGATCACGCGGCGAAAGAACCACCCGCTGCCTGGGCGGCGCTGGGGAGGCAGAGCCTGCTGCATCGCCACCCGAAACGGCTCGATCAACCGGCCGTATTGCACTCCCGAGGGGCAAGCCGTCTCACAAGCCCGACAGTCCAGGCAACGCTCCAGGTGGCGCTGCACGCTTTCGGAAAGCGGCAACCGGCCGTCGACCACGGCTCGCATCAGATAAATTCGTCCCCGAGGGCTGTCGTTCTCGTCGCCCAGTTCCACATAAGTAGGACAGGCTGCCGTGCACAGCCCACAGTGCACGCAGTCCAAAAAACGCTCGTAAGGGATGCCGGTTTGCAAAGCCGGTTCCGCGGGGGGCTGAACGATGGGAAGGGAGGAGCTAGGCCGTTCCATATTGCCACCTGCTCAAGCTCAAGGCGTGATCTTTCCCTAGTGTCTTTATAGTCTTTTGCCGCTGGGAGCCCCAACCCCCTGGCTGCACTGTTGCAAGATAAATTGAGCCAGTTGTTCCAGTTCGTCCAGCGGGAACTGCCTGGAGCTGCGCTGCTGAAGGTCCTTGAGCTGGCAGCAGCCTTGTTCCAGCTCATCTGGGCCCAGGATCAACGCAAAGCGAAAGCCCCGACGATCGGCGTACTTGAGCTGTTTTTCGAGTCGTTTGGGCTCGGGAAACAAGTCCACATTGACCCCTTGGGCCCGGAGGGCCGAGGCCACCTGCAAATAGTGCTCCAAGTCCTGGGTTTGAAAATGGACAAGCAGCACCTGGGCGGGAGTGGCCCCTTGGGGCAACAGGCCCAACTCCTCCATGGCTGCCAGCAGCCGATCCAGACCCAGTGAGGCTCCCACCCCCGGCAGATGCTCAGGGCTGTAAAGCTCCACCAGATTGTCGTAGCGTCCGCCGGAGCAGACCGAGCCGATCTGGGGCAAGGGGACCAGAAAAGTTTCATACACCGTGCCGGTGTAGTAGTCCAAACCTCGGGCAATGCTCAAATCCACGCACAAGCGTTGTGGGGGGACTCCGGCCACCTGAGCGGCTCGGACCAATTGGGAAAGCTCCTCCACGCCTTGGGTTCCCAACTCCGAGCAGCTCAGAAGTTCCGCGGCTTGGCGAAGCACTTGATCGGTGGGGCCTTGGATTTGGGCCAGACGGAGCACTTCTTGGGCCTGATGCGGGGTGGCCCCAGTGCGTTGAATCATTTCTTGGATCACTTTTTCCGGGCCCACTTTGGCCAGCTTGTCCAATGCACGCAGCACGGCTGTGGCCTGATCCTTCAAGCCCAGCAGCTCCAACCAACCGTTCAAGACCCGACGGTTGTTGACCCGAATGGTAAACTCCTCCAACCCCAAAGCCCGCAGCAGATCATGAATGACCAGAACGGTTTCAATATCGGCGGTGAGGCTTTCGCTGCCCAGGGTGTCAAAGTCGCACTGGAGGAACTCCCGATACCGACCTCGTTGGGTGTTTTCGCCTCGCCACACGGGAGCGATGTGGTAGCGTTTCAGCGGTGTGCCCAATTGCTGGAAGTGTTGGGCGGCGAATCGGGCCAGGGGCACAGTCAGGTCAAAGCGCAGTCCCACCCAACGCCCCCCGTGGTCCTGAAACTTGTAAAGCTGCTTGTCGGTCTCCTCGCCCCCTTTGCCAGTAAGAATCTCCAGGTATTCCAAAGCCGGAGTGTCAATGGGAGCAAACCCGTAGCGGCGAAAGACCTCTCGGGCAGTGTCAATGAGTTGCTCTCGGGCCAACATGGCCTGGGGCAAATAGTCCCGAAAGCCCTTCAGCGTCCGCGGCTTGATGCGCTCAGCCACCCTGGAAGCTCCTTCGGTCTCAAAGCCAAGCAAACCTTCGGATGATTCCATTAAACGCCCTGGTGGGAGAAAGACAACCCAAGCCCCGGTCAGGTTGGGCCTGGCCACAGCAGATCAGGAAGACTTCTGTTCCATATAGAGTAGGCGCCCACAGCTTGGGCAAAACACGATGCGCTGCATCATTAGCAGGTTGACCTGGTTGGGAGGCAGTTCGTGATAGCAGCCGCAACACATTCCAGAGTCCACCAAGGCCATGCCATCGGACCCCTTGGCCCGAACCACCCGCTGATAACGCTCCCGAAATTGCTCCGGCAAAAAAGTCTCCACCTGCACGAGTTCCTGTTCCAGCCGTTGGATATCTTCCTGGATGATGTGTTGTTCTTCCTGCACTTGGGCGCGGACGCGCTGGAGGTCTTCCTGGACTTTTTCCACCTGGGCCTGCACTTCGTGGACTTTGCGTTTGAGGGCGTCGATTTTTTCCAAGGCTTCCAGGATTTCGGTTTCCAGCACGCTGTTGGCCATTTCGTCGGCTTTGATTTGCTCCAGCAGCAGTTGGTATTCTTTGTTGCTTTTGGCCTCTTGGAGTTGTTTGCGGAGTTTGGCGATTTTTTCTTCGCCGCTTCGCAGTTGGAGCTGTTTGTGGTCGGCGGCCACTTGGGCGGTTTTGGTTTGTTGGCGCAATTGTTCCAGTTGCTGCTGGAGTTGTTGGAGGTGTTTTTCCCGAGCCTGGACCTGCACGGGCCCTCGTCTTAGTCGGCCTCGCAAATCCGAAAGTTGGCGATGGATTCGATGTAAACGGCTGAGCACTTCAGCCGAGATGGTCAGTTCGTTTTCCGGCTCCGTCATTGTCGTGGTGTCTCAAACACAAAGGACCTAACGAAAAACCGCTGGCCAAGGCCAGCGGTGGGAAGGCTCATCCGGCGATTCCCTCCAGGAATCCTTCCAGTTGTTTACTGCGTACAGGATGCTGGAGCTTACGCACGGCCTTGGCTTCTATTTGTCTGACTCGTTCTCGGGTGACACGGAATATCCGTCCCACCTCCTCCAGTGTATAGGTATAGCCGTCTCCCAGGCCATAACGCAAGCGGATGATTTCCCGCTCCCGATAAGTCAAGGTCTTCAGGAGCGATTCAATTTTGGCCCGAAGCAACGCCCGGTTGGCTTCGTTCAAGGGACTGTCCGTGGAGCGGTCTTCGATGAACTCCCCAAAGCAGGTTTCCTCGCTGTCTCCCACGGGACGATCCAAGCTCACCGGCTGATGGCCGATGTTGAGCACGCGTCGGGCTTCTTCTTCGTTGATTTGAGCAGCTTGAGCTGCTTCTTCCGGGGTGGGCTCGCGGCCCAACTGTTGGGAGAGCTTCCGGGCTGTGTTGCGCAGCTTGCTCAGCACATCAATCATGTGCACCGGGATGCGGATCGTTCGGGCCTGATCGGCAATGGCCCGCGTGATCGCCTGACGAATCCACCAGGTGGCATAGGTGCTGAACTTGAACCCCCGACGGTACTCGTACTTGTCCACCGCCCGCATCAGCCCGGTGTTCCCTTCCTGGATCAAGTCCAGAAAGCTCAAGCCTCGGTTGCGATACTTCTTGGCGATGGAAACCACCAAGCGGAGATTGCCTGCGGAGAGCTGGCGTTTGGCTTCTTCGTATTCTTCTCGGGCCTGAGCGATGCGTTGCAGGCGGCGTTGCAAGCTCCGGGGAGTTTCCATACTCAGACGCATCAGGTCCAAAAGCTCGCGACGCCAGTTGGCCTTTTGGTCTTTGTCGGCACCTGGGGCATATTGGAGTTTGCGCTGAAGCTGTTGCATCCGCTGGTGGATGTCTTCCAATTGTCGGCATAGGGCTTGCACGCGTCGGGTACGAAGACTTAGCTCCTCGGCCAGCCGCACGGCTCGGGCCCGACGACGCAAAAACCGTCGCAACGCCTCCCGACGCACCTGTTGCGGTTGCGTGGTGTCCATGAACACGGAAAAGTCCTGCTCGTTG
>JAJRRR010000078.1 GCA_024279285.1 Planctomycetota bacterium | reverse complement strand
GATGTTCCGCTGAGGGATCTGGTGGCTCGGGTCTCCTTCCAAGTCCCCGATCCTCGCGGTACCCAGTTGGCTCAAAGCCAAGCACGACTCGCCACCCCAAGAGTCTATCGCAACTCCCCAGAAAAACTCCTTCAACTGCGCCAGGAACTCCTGGAGGCTTTGCAACAACTTCTGGATGTCAACTCTTGGGAAGAAGTGGATGCGGCCCTGTGGCGCGAACTGCAACTGCATCCCTCCCAACACCAACAACTCACCCGGGAACAGCAAGAAGAACGCTTTGAACATTTCCGACAGCGACTGCTAGAAGTGGCTTCCGGTCCCGGAGGGCTGGAGCAGGCTGTGCGAGAAGCCTTGGAACCCCTGATCCGCCAAGGATTGCTCCAGAGCCTGCAACACCAAAATGGCAATCGCACGGAGTTGATCGTGCTCGGGGGGGCAAGCTCTCAAGAGCTGCGCGTGCCCGTGCAGCGCGTGCTGCTGGCCCGACAAAGCCAAGAAGGCTCCTGGCTCCATCGCCAGCTTCAAAAACATCCCCGTCTGGCTCCTGTGGCCGATGCAGTGTTTGCCTACTTGCGTCATCGGTTGCCGGAGACTTTACACTGGGATCGGGCCGAAACGGTGCGGCGTGAGCATTTGGCCGCTCAGGCGGTCCCGGCCAAGTTCGTCCACTTCCAGCCTGGCCAAGTGCTCGCTCCGGCTGGAGTACCTCTAGATGAGCAGACGCTGGAAGTGCTTCGGGCTGAACACCGGGCCTGGATCGCACGGCTATGGAACCAAGGCCAACTTTGGCCCCGGGTGTGGGGGCTGTTGGGATGCGTCCTGGGAGTGATGGCCCTGTGTGCTGCCTATGCTGTGCGCCGTTGTTCCGGGCTGTGGGAAAACTATGCCCGATACCTGGCCTTTCTGATCTGTTTGGTCCTTGCGACCGTGGCCGCCGTGTTCTTCTATGCCGATCCGTGGCGCGCTGAACTGGTTCCGGTGCTTGTAGTCGTGGTGATCACCTCGCTGGCTTTCGGACGCCAGTTTGGCATCGTGGTGGTTTTGGGGCTGAGTGCCTTGCTCACTTTGGCTCTTTCGGCTTCAATGGGCGAGTTTCTGCTGCTGGTGGGAGTGAGCAGCACGGTGGCTTTGCTGATGGGTCAGGTGCGAAGTCGCATCCGGCTGCTCCAGATCACGGCGATGGCGTCACTGGTGGCCGCAGGCATCACAGCTCTGGTGGCCTTGGCGGAGTTTGCTCCCTGGGACCGGTGGCTGGTGCATCGGATTCTTTATGCAGCATTGGCCCCCTTGGCAGCCGGATTTCTGCTCACCGGATTGCTGCCGGTCATTGAAAGGGCTTTCCATGTGCTGACAGATCTGAAGCTGCTGGAGCTGGGCGATAATTCGCATCCGCTGCTTCAGCAGTTGATCCGCCGTGCACCTGGCACTTACAACCACTCCATCCATGTGGCCGCGTTGGCCGAAGCGGCCGCCGAAGCCATCGGAGCCCGAGGACTGCTAGTGCGCGTGGGAGCCTACTTCCACGACATCGGCAAGATGGTAGAGCCTAAGTACTTCATCGAAAACCAGGAACACGGCACACCCAACTGCCACGACACCCTTTCACCCAAGGTGAGCACTTTGGCCATTGTGGCTCATGTGCGGGACGGAGTGCTGCTGGCTCAGGAGCACGGATTGCCCAAGCCGTTGATTGACCTGATAGAACAGCATCACGGCACGACTTTGGTGCGGTTTTTCTACGATCGGGCGTGTCGTCGGGCACGGGAAGACGAGACCGTGTCGGAGGAGGAGTATCGCTACCCTGGGCCCAAGCCCCAAACCAAAGAAGCCGCCGTGCTGATGCTGGCCGATGCAGTGGAAAGCGCCAGCCGCACGCTCAAAGATCCCACGCCCGCCCAATTGGCCAACCTGGTGGATGCCATCGCCCAAGAAAAACTGCAAGATGGCCAGTTTGACGAGTGCCCCTTGACCATGCACGAGCTGACCCAGGCCAAGTTGGCTTTGGTCAAGGCGCTGGTGGCGATGTACCACGGTCGGATTCAGTATCCAGGTCAGAGCTTCACTTCCCCGGCCAAGCCTTCAGCCTCGGCGGCTTCAGCGCCGGCCCAGAGGGCAGGGTCATCTTCCGCCGCCCCTGCGGAGACTGGGGCACTTCTGCGAAGTGAGAAGCCATGAACACGCAGCCGGAGTCCGAGACCCCCACAGGCTGGCACATCCAGGTGCTGGACAAACAACCGCACCTGAAAGTGGACCTCCACTTGTTGGCCCAAGCTGTGCGCACCGTCTTGGCCGATCACGGAATTCAACGGGCCCAAGTGCGCGTGGTGTTGGTGGACGATGCCACAATTTGGGATCTGAACCGCCGGTTTCTTCAACACGATTGGCCCACCGATGTGATCACTTTCCCTTTGGAAACTTCCCCCGAAGCCCTGGAAGCCGAAGTGGTCATCAGCACCCAAACCGCCATTCGTCAGGCTCAGGAGTACGGCACCCCTCCAGAGCAAGAAGTCCTGTTGTACGCCATTCACGGAGCGTTGCATCTGGTCGGATATGACGACACCACCGGATCGCAACGCCAACGGATGCGCTGCAAGGAGCAGGAATACTTGTGTCGGTTTGCTTCGGGGAAAGGCACCTCTTGTGCTGGGAAAAACGAATCATGAACGGTACAGGTTATTTGGCCCTTTCTGGGGTCGGGCTGCTGTTGGCGTTTTTGGCAGCCTGGGGGCGTCGGGCCTTGCAGTTGTTTTCCCGACGCCAGTTGGAAGAAATTTCCCGGCGAAATGAGGATCAACAGCGTTTTCGGGAAATCCTGGCCCACGACGATCAGGTGGCCTTGGGCGTGGAGAGTCTTCAGGCGTTGGCCACGGTGGCTTGGATTCTGCTTTTCCTGGGCTGGGCCCAGCAGCAGGGACAGCCTTTGAGCTGGAGTACGGCAGCCACTGTTTTCTGCATGGTGGTGTTGGTGTTTCTGGTAGCCGAACTGTGGTTGCCACGCACTCTGGCCCGATTGGGGGCCGCTTGGTTTGTTTATCACTTTTGGAGCTTGCTTTGGGCCGTACATCGCTTGATGCTTCCTCTGGTGGCTCTGGGCCAAGCGGTAGATGTGATTTTGCATCGTTTGATGGGCAAACCTCTCCCCCAAGTCTCCGAAGACACCTACGAAGAAGAAATCCGCACCCTGGTCACCCGAGGACATCGTGAAGGCGTGCTGGAAGAAGACTACCGCGAGATGATCGAAGGGGTGCTCCATCTGCACGATGTGGATGTGGCCGAAATCATGACCCCCCGCACCGAAATGTTTTGCTTGCCGGTCCAAACCAGTGTGGGCGAGGCTTTGCAGGCGATCCTGGAACATGGGTTCACGCGCATTCCGGTTTATCGGGGCACCCGAGACGAAATCATCGGCGTGCTTTATGCCAAGGACCTGTTGCGCGTGCTGGCCACCGATCCCCAAAAGGCCCACCAGCAGCCCATTGAACCCCTGTTGAGAAACCCCTTGTTTGTGCCGGAGACCAAACGCGTGGACGATCTGCTTCAGGAGTTCCAACGCAAACGAACCCACTTGGCCATCGTGTTGGACGAATACGGGGGGGTTTCAGGACTGGTCACTATTGAAGATGTGCTGGAAGAAATCGTCGGCGAGATCACCGACGAGTACGACCGTCAGCCGGTGGAGGAAATTCGCCAAATTGACGACCACACGGTGGAAGTGCTGGCCAAAGTCCATGTGGACGAGCTGAACCAGCGGCTGGGCATTCAGTTGGAAGAAAACGGCGATTTTGACACCATCGGGGGCTATGTGTTCACGGCTTTGGGTCGGGTGCCCACACCCGGGGAGCAACTCCAGCGAGACAATGTGCGGATCACCGTGCTGGAAGCCACTCCTCGCCGCATTCAGCGGCTCAGGATTGAAGTGCTCAAAAACGGCAACGGCTCCTAAGCTTCAACAACACGGCTGCCCCGGCCCACAACAATCCAAATCCGCAGAGCTGGTGCGGCGATAGCCCTGCCCTTTGGTCTCCCGAGGGTGGCGCACCCGCGGACGGCGGCATTCAAACTCCGGAGCTTGATCTTCCGCAACTTCGTGCAAGGCAGGCACAGGGATAATGTCCTGGGCGTAGGGGGGCTGAGTCAGCATCTGGAAAGTTTTCCGACACACCGCCGTGCGCTCTCCGCGGCGAAAGGTGTGTCCGGCATCGTCGGTCACGCTGCGCCATGGGCCCCGATAAATCACCGCATCCCCGTGGTCCAAGCAAGGCCCTGGGGGCATTTTGAACGCCTCCACCGTCATGCTGCGAAACTGAATCCCTTCAATCTCACGCCACGGCTGGTGCTGACGCTCCAGAATCCGAATGGCCTGAAAGCCCGCCTGTTCAAACGCCTGCAAAAACTCCTGCTCCTGAAACGCTCCGGCAATGCATCCGCTCCACAGTTGCACATCTTGTTTCATCCATCCGGGCACCGGTTCGTCGGAGGTGATGTCGCTGATAACTACGCGCCCCCCGGGCCGGAGCACCCGATACATCTCCGCAAAAAGCTGCTGCCGATCCTCCGGCCGGACCAGGTTCAGCACACAGTTGGAAATGACTACATCTACCGCTTCGTCAGGTACCAGAGGGGAGGTGCGACGCAGATGCTCGGCGTAGGCTTGAGCTTGTTCCCAATCTTCCCAAGTTCTCACAGGGTGTTGTTCCAGGTACTTTTCAAAGGCTTCCAGGTCCAGCCGTAAGTCTTGGATTTTTCCCTTGCGGAACTCCACATTGGCGTATCCGAGCCGTTGGGCCATCAACTCCAGGTAGCGTCGGGCCAGTTGGAGCATGGCCTCATTGAAGTCAACGCCGATGACCCGCCCCTGGGGACCAACCACCTGAGCGGCGATGTAGCAACCTTTCCCGGCTCCACTGCCCAAGTCCAACACCACCTCCCCAACACGCAAGTGCCGCGAAGGGTCCCCACAGCCGTAGTCTTTTTGCAGGATTTCGTCGGGGATGAGTTTCAGATACTTAGGATCATATTGCGTGGGGCAACACAGTCCGGGTTCTACTTCCTGGGAAGCTTTGGCATATCGCTGCCGGACCGCTTGTTCCACATCCGGAGCCGGGACACCCAATTCCGAAGTCATCTCTGGCACTGGGGAATCTTGCCCACGGGGCGACTTATTCATGTTCCTGCTCCTTGTCTCGAAAAGAGCCACAGAGAACCTGCCCTGGTGTACGCACGAACCCGATCAACGGTTCGGACAAAACCCGTGCATCGGGTCCTTTCCAGCTTAGCAATATTTACCGCCAGAAGCTGCTTGTTTTGGGAGTTGGTTCCCTCAACGCCGCGAATCTTCTTGCAAAGTGGAGAAGCTCCAGGGAACCTATCGCCACCGCTTGTGGTTCCATTTAGACTTGAGCAAAGAGCTTTTTGGGCGACGAGGGTTCCTGCTTGGACTGGCAAGCTGCATGACGGACCAGGGTCCCAGTGTGCGTCGGGTGGTGGTACTTGGGTCCACCGGAAGCATCGGCCAGAATGCTTTGGAAGTGATTGCGGCTTCCCGGGGGCGGTTGGAATGTGTGGGCTTGAGCGCCCATACCCAAGTGGAACTGGTGCTGGAACAAGCCCAGCGATTCCGCCCTCGCTTTGTGGTGTTGACAGATCCGGGAAGGGTTTCGCCTTCCTTGCTTCGGCAGTTCCCAGCAGGCACACGAGTGCTCAGCGGTCCGGCGGGGGGGGCCGAAATGGTTCAGGCCTCCGAGGTAGATGTGGTGCTTTCGGCCGTGGTGGGAGCAGCCGGCCTCAAGGGCACCTGGGAAGCCGTTCGGGCCGGAAAAGTGGTCGCACTGGCCAACAAAGAAACCCTCGTGGCCGCCGGAGAACTGATCACCCAATTGGCCCGACACTCCCATGCCACGCTGTTGCCCGTCGACAGCGAACACAGCGGGCTGTTTCAGGCCCTGAAAGCCGGTCGCCCCCAGGAAGTACGCCGATTGATCCTCACCGCCAGCGGAGGCCCTTTCCTGCGCCGTCCCCTGGAAGAACTGTCCCAAGTGACCCCCCAAGAAGCCCTCCAACATCCCACTTGGCAAATGGGTCCCAAGATCACCGTGGACTCGGCCACCATGATGAACAAGGCCTTGGAGATCATTGAAGCCCGGTGGCTGTTTGATATGCCCGGGGAAAAAATCCAGGTGCTGATCCACCCGCAATCGATGATTCACGCTTTGGTGGAGTTTGTGGACGGGTCGGTGGTGGCTCAAGTCTCTTGCCCGGATATGAAATTGCCGATTCAGTATGCCCTCTACTATCCTCATCGGGTACCAGGTCCTGCTGCCCCGGTGGACTGGTCCCGAGTGTGGCAGTGGCAACTGGAGCCTCCGGACCGGAAGCGTTTTCCGGCTTTGTCGCTTGGCTACCAAGTAGCTGCCCAAGGTGGCACCGCCGGAGCGGTGCTCAATGCCGCCAACGAAGCGGCCGTGGAACGGTTTTTGAAGCGTCAGATTCGCTTCACGGATATTGTGCCGGTGTGCGAGGCTGTGTTAGAAAAACACCCTTTTGATCCCCAGCCCAGCTTGGAAACCATCTTGCAATTGGACCGTTGGGCCCGGCAGGAGGTGCAAAAGTGGAAGTGCTCGTCGTGTTAGCTGCGTGGTGGAGCCTGGAGAGTTGGCTCACGGCGTTGTGGGTGGCCGTGGGCTTGGGAGTGGTGATCTTTGTGCACGAGCTGGGGCACTTCCTGGCGGCCAAAGCCTGCGGGGTGAAAGTGGAAAAGTTCATGATCGGCTTTGACATCGCCGGGCTGAAACTCTCCTGGCGCTGGGGAGAGACGGAGTATGGGGTGGGAGTGCTTCCCTTGGGCGGATATGTCAAGATGCTGGGCCAGGAAGACAATCCCTATCGGATCCAGGAAGAGCTGCAACGAGCCCAAGATTCCCAACACCCCGGGGGACTGGATCCCAGAAGCTATCTGGCCAAGCCGGTCGGGGCCCGAATGGTCATCATCTCCGCCGGCGTGGTGATGAATGTGGTGTTGGCGTTTGTGTTGTCTTCCTGGGCGTATTGGTTGGGAGTGCCCTACCCTCCTGCGGTGGTGGGCCAGTTGACCCCCGGGGGAGCCGCCTGGGAACAAGGACTGCGGCCCGGGGACGAAATCGTTCAAGTGGACCAGGTTCGCCAACCTCAGTTTCGGGATTTGCTCCATGCGGTAGCTTTTGGCGATCCGGAGCAAGGGGTGGAGCTGACGATTCGCCGCCCGGGCGAAGCCAAGCCCATTCACATGCGACTGCGGCCCAAGCCCATCGCCGCAGCTCCCATTCCTATCTTGGGCATCACTTCGGCTCAGGATGTGGTGCTGGCTTCGGTGCCGGTGTTGCCCGGCACTCCGGCCGCCGACGCCACTCCGGAGTTTCAGGCCGGGGACCGCATCGTGGCCATCGCCGACCAGGAAATTCAAAACCACGCTCAACTGCTGGCTGCCTTGGTGCGACACACGGACGAGACGATTCGGGTGCGCGTGGATCGTCCGGGGCAGCAGGAACCGTTGGAGATCAAACTGGCTCCCAATCCCATGCGTCGGGTGGGACTGGTGATGGCCATGGGCGAGATTGTGGCTGTGCGACAGGGCTCTCCGGCCGCTTTGGCCCAAGCCGCCAACGCTCCCAAGGACACCCCACCAGGGCTCCAAGTGGGCGATCTGATCCTGGAAATCCGCTCCGAGGAAGACCAGCGCCCGCTGGACCTGGACCCCGTGACTTTGCCAGAACAACTGCGTCGCCTGGCCGGAAAGAGCATCACGGTGGTGGTGCGTCGCCAGGGCAACTTGCGGCTGGAGTTTCCGCACATTTTGTTGGAGGAACCTCAATGGGTGGATTTGAGTTACACCCCAGGCACTCCGATCGGGGCACCAGGGTTAGGAATTTGTTATCGGATCATTAACCGCGTGCAGCGCGTCTTGCCGGACTCTCCGGCTCAGCGAAGCGGAGCGTTTGTACCCCAGGAGGGTAGCTTTACCGGCGAGATTACCCAGGTGAAGATTCTCCAACCCCCTTTGCCCGAGGAACTGCAAGACAGCCCCTGGATGCCCCAGCCGGAACTAACCATCCGTTTGGGCAAGGATCATCCCAACTGGCCCCAAGTGTTTTTGGCCATGCAAAACAGTCTGCCGGGAGCCCGAATGCTGGTCTATTTGCAAGGTCGGGACGAGCCGGTGGAACTGACCATTGAAGAATCGGCCCGATGGAACTTCTACCAACGAGGGTTCCTGTTCCGCCCGTTGCGCTATGTGCGAAAAGCCCAATCCTGGGGGGAAGCCTTGCGGCTGGGTGCCCGAGAAACCGGAGAACAGCTCACCGTGGTAGTGCGGTTTTTGCAAAACATCCGTCGCCTAGGAGGCCAGATCGGTGGGCCCATCACCATCTTCCGTCAGGCCGCCATGCATGTGCAGCAAGGATTTGTGGATTTCATCCTGTTCTTGGCCCTGCTCAGTGCCAACTTGGCCGTGCTCAACGCCTTGCCCATCCCCGTGCTGGACGGTGGGCACTTTGTCTTTCTGCTCTATGAAGCCATTCGGGGCAAACCAGTCAGCCCTCGCGTTTACATCGCCATCACCTTGCTTGGCTTCTTGTTCCTGTTGGGATTGATTTTGGTGGTGACGATGATGGACATCTCTCGGCTGATGGAATAGGGCCATGCCGGAGCATTGCGACAGGGACTTGTACACCTCGCCTGCGGCGAAGCTCCCGGCGGCGGAGGCGGTTCGGGCAGTGGTGTTTGACGCCGTGGGGACGCTCCTGGAGCCCCAGCCCCCTTTGGCCCAAGCCTACTTCCAACACGGCCGAGTGCTGGGAAGCCGTTTGTCGGTGCAGGAAGTCCAGGAGCGGTTTCATGCAGCATTTGCCCGGTGCTTCGGCTCTGCTGCTGTGGAACCTTGTTCGGAGCAAACCGAACGACGGCTGTGGCGCCAAGTGGTGCAGGATGTCTTTGGCGACCAGCCGGTGAAGCTGGAGGAGCTTTTTGAACGGCTTTGGAATCACTTTGCCCAGGCTCGGCACTGGCGCTTGTGCCCAGGCGTGGAAGGACTTTGGCCGTGGCTCCATGAGCAAGGCTATCTGCTGGCGGTGGCCTCTAACTTTGATCGTCGCCTGGAGGCGATCTGCCGCCACAAGCCTCCGTTGGACCTGGCCCGGTGGGTGTTCGTCTGCACCCGGTTGGGGGTGCGCAAGCCCTCGGTGGAGTTTTTCCGTCGCATAGCCGACCATTTGGGCTTGGCTCCGCAGGAGTGTCTCATGGTGGGCGACACTTTGCGAGCCGATGTTTTGCCGGCTTTGGCCGCCGGGTGGCAAGCCTTGTGGCTTTGTACAGATCCTGTGCAGGAAAAGCCGGGTTGTGTAAGAATTGCCCACTTGGAACAGTTAAAAGCTCTGCTCGTCCCTGACGAGAACTGCTAATCTCCACGGACCGCCTGCCGCTTGCTTCGACACCCTGCGGCTTGCACCTGCCGGGATGAAGCGTTCCGTTTTTTCCATCCAAAACTTGCTGTTCTTTGTGGTTTCACGCCTCGGTGGTTTTGGCTCTTTCTTTTGACTCTAGAACGAACAACAAGCACACTGGAACCGCCACCAGTTTTTAAGGAGGACAGGATGGCATCACGACGCGACCGCCCCAGGATTTCCCCAAAGACGCATTCACTGCCTCGGGCACACTTTTCCCGACGCAGGTTTTTGCAGTCAACCGCTGCAACTGGATTGTGGCTTTCCTGGGAAAGAAGCTCCTTTGCCAAAACCAGCTCTTGGCAGCAGCAGTTGCGGCGGTATCGCATCTGGGACCTGCATGCCCATCTGACCGGTCAGGGCCTCTCGGCCCAAGAGCGTGTGGCTTGGGTGCTGCGGTATGGGCGTCGTTTGGGAGTGGAGCGTGTGGTGTTTTTCATGGGCATGCGGTTTCGCTACGATCCCACCCCGGCGCAGTTCCGCAAGGATAACGATGACCTGATGCGTGCGGTGGAAGCCAGCCGGGGAGCTGCGTTGGGGTTTGTGTATCTGAATCCCAAGTTTCCCGAGGAAAGCATTAGGGAATTGCATCGTTGCGTTCGGGACGGTCCGTTGGTGGGCGTGAAGCTTTGGGTGGCCCTTCGGGCCCAAGATCCGCGAGTGCTCCAAGTGGTGCGCGAAGCAGCCCGACTGGGCGTGCCAGTGTTTCAGCACACCTGGTACAAAACCACCGGCAACTTGCCCGGGGAAAGCACCCCGGAGGATCTGGCCCAATTGGCCCAAGCGTGTCCTCAGGCCCAACTCATCGCCGGACACACAGGGGGGCAATGGGCTTGGGGCATAGCAGCCATTCGGCGGCATCGGAACATTTGGGCCGGACTGGGCGGCACCGACCCGCAAGCCGGAATGGTGGAAATGGCCGTCCGCGAGCTGGGTGCCCGGCGGGTGCTGTTTGGAAGCGACACACCTGGACGGACCTTCGCCTCCCAGGTGGCCAAAGTGTTGGGAGCCAGCGTGTCGGAACAAGAAAAGTTTATGATCCTGGGAGCCAATCTGCGCAGGCTCTTGGCTCCTGTGCTCCAAACCAAAGGAGAAAAGGTGCAGCCGTGATCGTGGATGTGAATGCCCATGTGGGCCAGTGGCCTTTTGGGTTTTTAGAGCTTTCCCGGCCCAAGGCACTGGTCAAGCGGCTTGGGGCCAGTGGGATCGGACAAGCCTGGGTGGCCTCGCTGGAAGGTTTGTTGCACCGGGACCTGGACGCGGTCAACCAGCGCACGGTCCAACGCACCGCTCCGTTTCCCGAAACGCTGGTTCCTGTGGGCGTGGTCAACCCGCTGGCTCCCGATTGGCAAACCACTTTCCAACGCTGCGTCCACCGGTGGAAGATGCCGGTGGTGAGGTTATATCCGGGCTACCACGGCTATCAGTTGGACCATCCCCGGGTGGGCCAGATGTTTGCCGCTGCGGCCAAGGCCCGGGTGGTGCTGCAAGTGGTGGTGCGCATGGAAGACCCCCGCACGCAGCATCCCTTGGTGCGTGTGCCGGATGTGAATCTTGCCCCCTTGCAAGCACGGCTGCGAGCCTTCCCTGAAGTGCCGGTGGTGCTCCTGGGAGCGATGCGCAGTGTTTCCCCTCGGATGTTGCGTAGCATGCGCAATTGGGGCCTGGTGTATGTGGAACACTCCATGCTGGAAGGTTTGGGTGCTTTGGAGCGGCTGATGGAGGATTTTTCCCCCGCCAGGGTGTTGTTTGGCACACATGCCCCCCTGTTTGTGCCCGAGGCCGCCGTGTTAAAACTAACCGAAGCCGCCTTGCCCCCTAGGGTTCAAAAAGCCTTGTGCCATGAAAACGCTCGCCAACTGCTGGATCATGCTGGTTTCAAGCCGCGTGGGAAAAAGCTTCCCAGTCGCAAGCCTGGTTAAAGTCTGGACAGCAGGATGGGTGCTTGTGCTTGGGGTCGCAGGCTCTTTGTCGGCCCAAGTGTCCAACCTGCCTCGACTGGACCAGTTGGAACAAGCTCAATCCAAGCTGCTGCGTCGCACCCTGCCGCTTGAGCCCCAAGAGTCGCAAAAAGCTCTGGTGGTGGCCCCAGGGTTTGAAGTCCAACTGGTGGCCGCCGAACCCCTGGTCTACGACCCCGTGGACTTGACCTTTGACGAACAAGGGCGGCTGTGGGTATGTGAGATGCGCAGTTGGCCTTTACGGCAAAAAGAACGCCTGTGCCGAATTCGCGTGCTGGAGGATCGGGACGGAGATGGGCGAATGGATTGCTCTTGGGTATTTGCCGACAAGCTGGCGTTTCCCGTCTCCGTGTGTCGCTACAAACGCGGGGTGTTCGTCGCAGCTTCCCCGCACATTTGGTACATGGAAGATACCAACGGGGACGGGCGAGCCGACCTGCGGCGCAAGGCGTTGACGGGCTTTCGGGTGTTGTATTCCACGCATCCGGTGGGGTGTTTGCGTTGGGGGCTGGATGGCCGTATTTATGGCGTGGCCCGAAGTGGCGGCCAAGTCCAAGCCCTGATGTGGCCCTCCCGGCCCGGTGCAAAACACCAAATCCACCTGCCCATGTATCACCACTTCAGCTTTGACCCACGCACCGGCGACCTTCGGGTGGAAAGCGGAGGGGGCCAATTTGGGCTGAGCATGGACTCTTGGGGCCATTGGTTCACTTGTGCCAACAACAACTCTCCGCTGTTGCAGATTGCCTATCCGTTGCGGATGGTCAGGCGGAACCCTTATGTGGACTTTCCTCGCCCGGCCGTGCCGATTTTTGACCCTCAGCGGGGCATGGAGATTTTTCGGCAAAGTCCTCCCGAGGGTTGGCGGGTGCTGCGTCAGTTGCGACGGGTTCGGGACAACTTGCCCGGAGCCGAGGAAGCCGGAGGACGCCCTTGGGGCACCTTCACCGCCGCCTCCGGTGCCACGATCTACACCGGAGACCAGTACCCTGGGTTCGGTCTCACCGCCCTGATCGGCGACACCACCAGCAACCTGATCCATCGCAAAAGTCTGTTTCAGCAGGGGGTGCTTTATCGGGCCAAGCGCGTGGACCGGCAAGGCGAATGGCTCGCCTCACGCGAAAACTGGTTCCGGCCCGTGATGATGACCAACTCCCCCTGGGGAGTAATCTATGTGGCCGATATGTACCGGGAGATCCTGGAATACATCGGCTCCATTCCGCCTGAGGCCCTGAGGGTCATTGATCTCAACTCCGGTTGGGATCGGGGCCGGTTGTGGCGGATCGTGCCTCGGGGATTTCGCCAGCCCTCAGGGCGAGTCCCCCTGGGAAACAAAACCTCTGCCCAACTGGTCCGTTTGCTGGAACATCCCAACGGATGGCACCGTCTCACCGCCCATCGCTTGTTGGTGCAAAGGGATGAGCCTCAAATGGTGCCGCTTTTGGAACAAATGGTTTGTCAAGGCTCGCCCCTGGGGCGGATGATGGCCTTGTGGGTGCTTCAGGCCACCGGGAGGCTTCGTCCTGCGGTGCTGGTGCAGGCGTTGCAAGACGCCCACTGGCGCGTGTGTGCTCAGGCGGTCCAAGTGGCTTATGAGCACATGGGCCATCCTCAAGTGGCCCAAGCCGTGCTCGCTTTGGCCCATCACCCCCAGGTGGAGGTGCGCTACTGGGTGGCATTTGCCTTGGGAGAGCTGAACAGCCCTGCGGCCACAGCGGCACTGGTCCAGATTGCCCGGCAGGATGTGGCCGATCCTTGGGTTCGCGTGGCGGTGTTGAGTTCTTCGGTGGCTCGGGCGGGGGAGATGATGCGTCAACTGTGCGCTGTGCCGTCCTGGTTGGAGGCCCCTCAGTGCAAAGAGTGGTTGCGTCCTCTGGCTCAGACCGCCGCTGCCACAGCTTCACCGGAGCAATTGTCTGAGCTGGTGGAGTTGATCCAACGAGTAAGTCGCTCCCGGCCTCACCTGGGCCTGGCTTTGGCTCAAGGGGTGGTGGAAGGGGTGCGTCGGACCCGGCCGGAGCGGTTGCGGCTCCAGGGAAACACCGACCCGGAAAGCCAAGCCTTGGCCCAACTCATGGCTCAGGGAGCCCAGGTGGCCTTGGACCCTCAGGCTCCTTGGCCGCTGCGGGTGCAAGCCGTGGAGCTGGTGGGCCAAAGCCCCTGGTCTCAAGCCGCTCCCGTGCTGCAAAAACTCCTCGATGCCCACGCGTTCCCCCAGCTCCAACAAGCGGCATTGATGGCCTTGGGACGCTTCGCCCGAAAGGAAGTCAGCCAGTGGATTCTTCAGCGCTTTGGGCACTTTTCCCCGGCAGTGAAACGCGCAGCGCTGGACACCCTGCTGAGTCGCCCCATTCATGTGGAAGCTTTGCTGCAGGGGCTGGAACAAGGGCGTTTGCGGCCCGGGGAGCTGACCTCGCTTCAGGTGCGCCGATTGTTGCGCTATCCTCGGCCGGAACTTCGCCAAAGGGCCCAAAAACTTCTCCAAGCCCCCAGCCCTCGCCAGGAAGTGATCGCCCAATACCAGAAAGCCCTCCGTCTCCAAGGCGATCCGCGACGCGGGCAAGTGGTGTTTCGCCGACATTGTGCCGCGTGTCACCACTTCCGCGGCGAAGGCCACCGCCTGGCTCCTCCCTTGGAAGGCGTGCTGGCCCGAGGACCGCAGGCCCTCCTGATTGACATCCTGGACCCCAACCGTCAAGTGGACCCCGAGTTCGTCAACTATCTGGTGCTACTTCAGGACGGTCGCACCACCAGTGGAATCATCGTCCAGGAAACCCCTCTAAGCATCACCCTCCGCCGCGGCGAAGGGCAGCAAGAGCAAATCTTACGCAGCCAAATCGAAGCTATCCAAAGCACCGGAATGTCGCTCATGCCCGAAGGACTGGAAAAGCAAATCTCCGTGGAACAAATGGCCGACTTGCTGGCTTTCTTGTTTGGGCAGCAATAAGGTGCGTGGGAAAAAGCACTTGCTTGTTCCTCGGAGGCAATATGCTAGGATGAGCCCAGCTTCAACCTAATCCGCAGGCGGCAAGAGCCTGATTGGGAGGCGGCAAGGATGAGTTTCTCAGGTCAGCCCGAAGACTTCTACGACCAACTCTGGCAAGGAGACTGCGTGGAGCTGCTTGGGCGGTTGCCCTCCGGGTGCGTGAATCTGGCGTTTGCCGACCCCCCGTTTAACATCGGCTATCACTACGACATTTACCAGGACCGCCGGCAGGACGAGGAATACCTTCAATGGAGCCGCCGGTGGATGCAAGAGGTGGTTCGGGTGCTGGCCCCGGATGGAACTTTCTGGTTGGCCATTGGGGACGAATACGCTGCGGAGTTGAAGTGGATTGCCACTCGGGAACTCGGGCTGGTGTGTCGCAATTGGGTCGTGTGGTACTACACCTTTGGTGTGCACTGCCGAACCAAGTTTTCCCGATCTCATGCCCACCTGTTCTACCTGGTCAAGGACCCCAAGCGATTCACTTTCAACGATCAGGCCATTCGCATCCCTTCGGCCAGACAGTTGGTCTATAACGATGCCCGGGCCAATCCCCAGGGCCGCGTGCCGGACGACACCTGGATTTACCGTCCTCAGGACGCACCATGGGCCTTTCGCCCCGAGGAGGATACTTGGTACTTTCCTCGGGTGTGTGGGACCTTCAAGGAGCGAGCCACTTGGCACAGTTGTCAGATGCCGGAGCAGTTGTTGGGACGGATCATCCGAGCATGTAGCAACCCGGGCGATCTGGTGTTGGACCCCTTTGCCGGAAGCGGAACCACACTGGCGGTGGCCAAGAAGCTGGGGCGACGGTGGTTGGGCATAGAGCTTTCGCCCCGGTATGTGCAACACATCCAGCGTCGCCTGGCCGACATTCGCCCCGGGGATCCCTTGCAAGGAAGCGAAAACCCGCTGGCTTCCGCTCCACCTACCGGTGCCCGACCTGCCTCCTCGGCTGCTCAACGACTGTTGTTTGAATCCTCCGCAGAGAGTTCCTAGTGGGTAAGAGGAGTTTGTGATGCGATTTGCCATATGCAACGAAACTTTCGCTTCCTGGCCGCTGGAGCGAGGATTTGCTTTTGCTCGTGAGTGCGGCTACCAAGGGGTGGAGTTGGCCCCTTTTACCCTCGCTGAGGACATCCGCACGCTGCCACAACAGCGTCGGGAACAAATCCGCCGAAGCATTGAGTCCCAAGGGCTGGCCGTGGTGGGTCTGCACTGGCTGCTGGCCAAAACCCAAGGACTGCACCTGACAAGTCCTGATCCCCAGGTACGCCTGGAAACCGCCCGATACCTGGAAGAACTGGCCCGATTGTGCAACGACCTGGGCGGACGCGTGCTGGTGTTCGGCTCTCCCCAGCAGCGAAAAGTCTTGCCCGGCATCTCGCACCAGCAGGCCCTGGATTGGGCCGTGGAAGTGTTCCGCCGCGTCATGCCGGCTATGGAAGAAAACCAGGTGGTGCTGGCCATCGAGCCGCTGGCTCCCAGCGAAGACAACCTGCTCACCACTGCCGAAGCCGCCGAGGAACTGATTGACCGGGTGGGCCATCCCCACTGCCGACTCCACCTGGACTGCAAAGCCATGAGCAGTCAAAGCGAGCCCATCCCGGAACTGATCCGTCGCCATCGGGAGCGTCTGGAACACTTCCACGCCAACGATCCCAACCTTCAAGGGCCGGGGTTTGGAAAGTTGGACTTCGTGCCGATTTTTGACGCCCTTTTGGACATCGGCTATCAAGGCTGGGTTTCAGTGGAAGTGTTTGACTACACCCCCGGCCCGGAACGCCTGGCCCAAGAAAGCTTCTCCTACATGAAACAGGCCCTCGCCGAAGCCCAACGCCGAAGGAGTTAGCCTCCCGGCTCTTGTCCCCTGGTGGGGGAAGAAGCAAAATACACTTTTCCCTGGGCAGTTTGCAGGGCATCTGTTTGGCCGAGTTTCACAGCGGCAAGGAGCACTGGCGGTGATCATCGTTCTCAAACCCGATGTGACGGAAGAACAGATTCAACATGTGATAGAGCGGGTGGAGTCATTGGGGCTTCGGGCCCACCTGAGCCGCGGCACCTATCGGACGATCATCGGAGTGATTGGGGACGAGACCAAACTTCAGGCCGAGCCGTTGGCTGCTATCCCGGGTGTGGCCGAAGTGGTCCCTATCCTTCCTCCGTACAAACTGGCCAGCCGCGAAGCCCATCCCTTGCCCACTGTGGTGGATGTGGCCGGAGTGAAAATCGGCGGAGGACATGTGGCTCTCATCGCTGGTCCTTGTGCCGTGGAAAGCTACGAGCAGATGGAAACCATCGCCGCGGCGGTGCGTCGGGCCGGTGCCTCTATCCTCCGCGGAGGAGCTTTCAAGCCACGCACCAGCCCCTACTCCTTTCAAGGTTTGGGCGAGGAAGGGTTGCGTATCTTAAGGGCCGTAGGAGACCAGTTCGGCATGCCCGTGGTCACCGAAGTGATGGACCCTCGCCGTGTGGAGCTGGTGAGCCAATATGCCGACATGCTCCAAATCGGCGCCCGAAACATGCAAAACTTCACCCTGCTGAGCGAAGTGGGCAAAACCCAAAAACCCATTCTCCTCAAACGCGGCATGAGCGCCACGGTGCAAGACCTGTTGATGAGTGCCGAATACATTCTCTCCGAGGGCACTTCCCAAGTGGTGCTTTGCGAACGAGGAGTCAAAGGTTTTGATCCGGCCACGCGCAACTTGTTTGATGTGGCGGCGGTGCCCTTGGTGCACCAGCTTTCTCACTTGCCGATCATCGTGGATCCCAGTCATGCCACGGGGCGTCCGGACCTGATTCCAGCTTGTGCCATGGCCGGGCTGGCGGCCGGAGCCGACGGAGTGCATGTGGAAGTGCACCACCAGCCGGAAAAAGCCCTGTCCGATGGAGCCCAAGCCCTGTTGCCTGAACAATACGCCGAACTGGCCCAACAGCTCAAACAACTGGCCCAACTGCTCGGAAAAACCATCTCCACCCTGGAGCCTGTGCAATGAAACGCCCGCTGATTGCCGGCAACTGGAAGATGAACCTCAGCCGCACCGAGTCCATCGTGCTGGCCGCAGCAGTGGCTCAAGAAGCTCCGCGCTGGCCAGCCGTGCAAGTGGCTCTGTGCCCGCCTGCGGTTTATCTGGATGTGGTCAGCCAAGTGCTCCGCAACTCCCCGGTGACCCTGGGCGGACAAAACGCCCACTGGGAAACCTCGGGAGCGTTCACCGGCGAGGTGAGCCCAAGCATGCTGGTGGACCTAGGCTGTGTGTTCGTGATCCTGGGCCACAGCGAACGCCGACAACACTTTGGCGAAACCGACGAAGTGATCAATCGCAAGGTCAAAGCCGCTTTGGCCGCAGGACTACGCCCGATCGTGTGTGTGGGAGAGACGCTCTCACAACGCGAAAGCGGCAAGACCTGGGAAGTCGTCCGCTCCCAAGTGGAACGCTCCCTGGCCAACTTAAGTGCCGAGGAGATGCTGCAAGTGGTGCTGGCCTACGAGCCGGTTTGGGCCATCGGCACCGGCCATGTGGCCACTCCCCAACAGGCAGAAGAAGTCCATGCCCAAATTCGCCAACTTATTCAGGAACACCACGGCCCTCAAGTGGCCCAATCCTTGGTCATCCAGTACGGTGGAAGCGTCAAGCCGGACAACGCAGCCTCGCTGCTGAGCCAGCCGAATGTGGATGGGGCCTTGGTCGGCGGAGCCAGTCTCAAAGCTCAAGATTTCCTGAAAATCATCGCCGCTGCCGACGGGACCGTAGAAACCTAACCGCAAGCCCTTCCTCGCACCTGCCCCAACTCCCCCTTGCCCGGAGGAGTTTGCTCGGAAAATTCTTGCTCCCCCCAAAGTGCCTAATTATACTGCCGCAATGGTAAACGGGTTTTTATTTTCTTCGTAGCTTTCCTAACTTTGAAGTTGCGGGGGGTAGCTGCATGTCTTGGCTTGGTTTTTGGAAAGGACGGGTCGGTAAGAGTATGCGCAATCGCTTCTCTCGTCCCTTGGCTCTGGAAGCTCTAGAATCACGATGTCTGTTGGACGCCGCTGCTGCCGCAGGCGACATTGAACCCAGAATGATCACCTACGACAATCCGGCTTTCCATCTGGCAGACCCTGATCAATTCACCGGTGTGGTGGCCTTGTGGATCACCTACCAAGATTACAGTGAGTCCATTTGCACTGGGGTATTGCTGGACGACAAAAAGCACATCCTGTTTGCAGCCCAATGTGCCACAGACCTGGACGGCAACAACATCGTGCGCGAAGTGGAGGTGTGGATCTATCACCCGGATGGACTGTCCATTTATCGCCAGGTGGATCCCACGCGCATTGCCATTCATCCCGACTGGCAAGGGATCAAAGCCGACGGCAGTGGTGTGCTCAGCGGAGCGGACCTGGCCGTGCTGGCTTTGCCCCAACGGGTGACGGAGCCCGGCGTGGAAGGCTATCCGCTTTACGAAAACACCGACGAGGTGGGGCAGGAGGGCTATCGTGTGGGCTTTGGGGCCTACGGAGTAGGCGGAAACGACACCCGAATCTCCGATCCCACCCGAAAAATCTACGGCCGAAACCGCTACGATGCCAAAGCCGAAGACTTCAACGCCCTGCTGCCTGGCAATCCCATCCCCAACGACCGCATGCTCCTGTTCGACTTTGACAATGGCAACCAGGACAACGACGCCGCCGGAGCGTTGTTGGGCGTGGACGACACCGGGGTGGATCCCATCACCGACGAAGCCTTCCCTTGCTTCCTGGGAGACCAAGGCAGCCCCATGCTCATTGAAAGTGGAGGCCAGCTCTATGTAGCCGGAATCTTCTCCTTTGCCATCAGCTACGACGAGTTGACCAACGACGCCAATGGTCCCGACATTGACGAAGTGACCAATTGCACCTTTGGGGAATTGGGGTTTGACATTCGGGTGAGCAACTATGTGCAGTGGATCAACGACATGCGGGGCCAAGGCCCCCCACCGCCTCAGCCTACCTACACCTCTTACTTGGTTGCCCCGGGTGGTCCTGGGGTGATGACCATGAGCGATGGCACCTTGGTGGCTTATGATGGGGCCGACATTCTGGCCGTAGTGCTGGACGATCAAGGCCAGTTCCAAGCCGTGGAAGTTTATTTTGATGGAAGCGATGTCGGATTGGACGCCTCGGCCGGAGAAACGATCCAAGCCTTTACTATTGATAACGACGGCAACCTTTACCTCTCCCTTGCCAACAAGGGACTCGTGGACTCTATCTACGGCCCCTTGGTCGTGGGACTCAACGACATCATCAAGTTCAACCCGACCAAGCTGGGACGCACCACCCAAGGCACTTGGGAATGGTTTTTCGACGGTAGCGATGTAGGACTGTTTGGTCCTGAAGAAAACATAGACGGCTTGGCGTTCCTCCCCTCGGGAGATCTGGTCATTTCCACCCAAGGGGTGGCCACTTTGCCCGATGGGTCGGGAGGAGTGCAAATTTTTGATAACGCGGACCTGCTCCAGTTTACGCCTTCCACTATGGGCTGGGGAGATACCCAAGGCTCTTGGACCCTCCTTCAAGACGGAGCCACATTGGGACTGAACGGATTTCAAAACAATCTCAATGCCCTCTGGATTGACACCAGTGGCACCAAATACGGGTTTTCCGTAGCCGGACGATACACTTACGGTGGCCTCAACGCCCAAAACGAGGATTTGCTGCTTTTCCGAACCACCACCAACCTGGTCACGGCTCTGTTGAATCTCACTCCCTTGGGCTTTGCTCCTCATGATATTCAGGGGATGCATGTTTTGCCTGGGAATGTAATTCCCACGGGGGATTTGACCCGCCGACTGCTGCTGGCAGGGCCAATTGCGGCGACAGATGCCAACTCCTCGGCGGCGTTTCCCTGGGCCTTGCTGGCTTCCCACACCGCAGAAGAAGAACCTCAAACCCCAGAAGTAGAAACTCCCCCTCTGCTGAGACAAATCTCAAAACCCTTACCTCAAGAAAACGCTGGAATGGCATCTTCCTTTGAGTCCTTTCAGCCGGACCTGAACCGGCACATTCGGGATCAAGTTTTTGAGCACCTGGAGGAGGAAATCCTTCCCACGATCCCGGAAAATCCTGCCGTGGAAGAAATTGCCGAACTCCTGTCCGTGTAGTCCAACCCTAACATTCCAAGCGAAAAGTCAATCCAAAAGTCCAGCGCGACCCCTGAAACTACTGCACCAATCGTGGACCACTTCGGCCCACGGAAACTTTGTCCTCAGGAAGCATGGGAAACAATGCATAGTGGAATCCCAACTCCTCCACCACCTCGCGCACTTTTTGCCAGTGTTGAAAAGAATCTGCCCAGACGAAAAATGTAAAATGTTCAGTCTGAGGGTTAAACCCCTTAAACTTTTTCTTCACCGCTTGAAGTGACTGAAGATCACCTGTTATTTTGATTCCTTGACCTGGCACGGGTTCAAGATAAACGACATTGCCCGATGTTCGACGAACACATTCGTTTGAAAGTCTCAAGGAGCTTTCATATTTAAGGTTGGAAGTTCTGCCGGGCCGATGAACCGCGTAGAGCGTGTTGTTCCGGATCATAAATGCCGCCTCCCGAAGATTGCTGTACTGCAGTTGAGGCAATCCCCAACTCCGCCTGGCTTTTTCAACCTCTTGACTTAGCTTTTGCCGAGCCTGACGAAGCTCCTCATGGACTTGAGCTATTTGGGTCCGCAGGCTCTCCGAAGTATGCCGAAGCTGCTTAAGTTGATCACGAACCTGCGCAATCTGATCTTTCAACCGATCGTGAACTTGCCTGAGCTCATCACGCTGCCGGATTAGCTGTTGCAAAACAGGATCACTCGTCGGGGTTTTCTTGGTCAAATCGTCTTCAGCAAGCACCCGTTGCAGCCGACGAATCTGGGACTGTAAAACTTGAATCTCATTGCGAAGCTGAACGATTTGAACTTGAGTTGGAGAGGATCGCGATTGAGATTCCGTAGTACGCACCCGATGACCGATCAACAAAACCACCAGAATCGCCAGAAACACGATACTGCCGAAAGTATTGCACACGGCATCCAGGAACAAATCCGTGCTATCGGCAGGCGAGCCCTTGCGACTCATGGTCCTTCAGCTCCCGTTTGCAAACTGATAGCATCCTTATCTTCCGGAATTAAATCTATGCCCATCTTAAAATTTCGCTTTTGAAGTTCTTCGCGCAGGTGACGATAAACCTGAACTCCCTTGGGTTTGATCACTACCAGAAAATAATCCGCATTGGGATCCCGGTGCCGATCCACCCATTGGATGAACTGCTCCACGGTGGAAAAGACCTGGGGTTGCGTCTTTTTCCGCATCGGTGCAACCATAATCCGCCCTTCAGCAACCTGGACCAACCATGGAGTCTGAGAGAATTTCCTCTCTATCTGATAAATAATCCGGCCCTGCAAGTCCCGAATCTTTCGCTGGATTTCTTTCAGTTGACTAAGCTGTTGATCTAAATATTTTTCATCTTTTGCGATCTTGGGCTCCAGCACCTGTCGTTGAGACTGATAAGTTTTCTGAAAAAAAGCAAGTTGTTGGCGGTAGCTTTTAATGCGCTGTTCCAACAAGGCAATTTCTCTTTGCAACTTGGAGAAAGTTGGAGGAGATTGGGGCTTAGGGTTTCGTTCCGAGCTGCGCCGAAGCTGCGACTGCAAACTCTGCAAGCGACTTTCCAGCTCTCGCTTTTGCTCCAGCAATTGCCTGTACACATCTGAGGTCTGCCCAGATGTGCCTTCCACCTTGTGCACGATCTCCAAGGATAATAACAGGGTCAACAATATCATAATGCCTGTCACAGCCGTTACGATGTCCTGAAAAGCAAATAAGCTCATCGGTGAGGACGATCTTTTGGGCATGTGTTCACCTGTCTATGGAATAGAAACGGCACGGAATTGACCTCCGTTTTCTTTCGCAATTCGTCTTAACACCGCTTCGCCAATCGCACTTCCTAATCCAATGGTATGGATCACCGTCTCCGAACGATTAGCTTGCCGGATTCGGTCGGCCACTTGCAGATCAAACTCTCCATCGGTGAGCAGGAAAATGGTATCTGGCTCAAGAGACAACGCTATCTGCATAGCGGGCCAGGGATCTGTTCCTCCCGGATTCCAAAACGCTTCCACCCATTGGGTAACTGTTTCAAGGTTTTTCTTGGTAACTGGAAGAAGAGTATGTATGAGCCGATCAGGCCAGAACATAGGATAAGCATCCGTATTGTAGAAAATCACATAGAACTTCTGAAAATCATCAAGAGAGTATATAGACTTCAACAGTTCCTCTTTTGCTCGTTGGAGCCGGACTCCTGCCATACTGGAGGAACAATCAATAACATAAACGAACTTGTTTCCTTTTCCTTCCAAGCCAAAGAAAGAGGCTCCCACGGTAAACTGGGGTGCATGCGGAGGGCTTTGAGCCGGAGCTTGCTCGGCAGAAGGCTCCGCGGGACCAATCATGGCACTTGGATCCGATTCGCTCTGAATATCTCCGCTGGAAGAGGCTTCGTTTTCTTGCTCCTCAGGGGATACATGCGCGTGATGGTCTTGATCATTACTGGAGCGGACCTGAAGGTCCTGGGCAGGTTGGGGCACTGGGGCAGCCGTGGGCCCAGGACGCGGCCCCAGAGAAAACACCTCCCCCTGCCCCTTGCCTGCCAAATTGGTCCCGCCTTGCCCCCCTGAACCAGGCCGCCCCCACAAGAACAAACAAAGGAGCAACAACAAAAGCAAAGCCAACACCGCACCACCCAGGGCAAGCCAAAAGTTTTCCCTTTCCTCGGACCGGGAGAATCTTCGCGCAGGAGCCTTAGGAACACTTCTTACATGCTCTCTTTTTTCGTCCCGCCGCTGCAAAAACGGCACCAATTGTTGCACCTGGGAAGCAGCAAGCCAACCTGTTCCTGAAGCACGCACCTGCGTCTGGCCCGATACTGTCCCTTGAGAGCACAAATATTGAAGCTCCTCCAAGGAAACAGGGCCATGCAATTTCCCATCTAACCGAAAATACCACTTTTCTGCACGAGCAGCACTCATTGTGCTTCCCTTATTGCATTAATAATTCCGCGGGGGGTTGCAGGAAACCAATCAGTATAAGTTACCTCAACAGCAGCTTCCGCACTTATAGCAAAGTTAATATTCTCCGCTACATCTTTTTTGATGCTAAAAGTGTTCACGCCTATCCAGAAATACTTTGTCCCCTTTTCCACAAACAAAGGCCCTCCGCTGTTTCCAGGATTAATTGCAGCATCTATTTGAATACAATCCGCACCATTAGCAACGACAAACTGCGGGCGCAACGCACTGATACGTCCGAAAGTGTGAGTACCCGACAGCCCCGAATCCAAAGGAGTCCCCACGGCAACAACCGGATCACCTACATCTAATTGCTTCTGAACGGGCTTGCGAAACGGGAGCAATTCATAATCCACTCCTTCTTTCAATCCCTGGACATCCACTTCAACCAACGCCAAGTCCACCTTATTCCGGGCAAGTTTAACGCGCCGCACACGCTTAACTTTTTGGGAAGGAAATATAATTTTCGGGCGCAATTGGAGAAGAAGAGTACCTGCAATTGCATTGACATCGTCTCCGTTGGTCACTACATGCCGGTTGGTTATAAGGATCAAACTCCCTCCCTGGCGAAAAAGAGCGCCCGCACTCCCACCACTTAAATCCCTTCCCATGGGGTCACGCCAGACGAAAGTATGGGCTGTTAACCGAAGCTGTTTCCTTTCCAGCCCCTCTTGCCGAAACTTTTGAAACTGCAAACCTGCCTCCTTTTTCTCTTGATTTTCTGGTGAAGATCGGGATACGCCTTGCTTGGAACCTTCACCGCCAGGAACAATTTGAGATTGATGAGGTGAACCATCAGGCGAAGCAGGAGACGGAGGAGACGCTTGTTCGGCACTTTGCCTAGGGCTGTCTTGCACGGGCGCAGCATCTTCAGAAAGAGAAGCTATTCGAGCGTTCTCAAAACCTGTCCGAGAAACTGGTATCGCTTGAGCACCAAACCAGAGTCGGGCCCCGGTCAAAAACAATGCTGCATAAACAGATACCCCGGCTGACGCGGCAAGGCACAGCTTACGCTTTTGTTGAGATTCCTCGGATGCACCAAAGGCAGCAGATAAGATAATTATCAGAAAAGCAACAAGCCATATAGAAGCAATAATACTGTTTATCGGAAAAGAAGAGCTTACAACTCCTACCAGACCAAGCGTGATTCCTGCAAGCAGAATCGTACTGGCAACCACAACCACCCCTGTAGCCAATACTCCTAATACCCCGACCGAAGAAGGTTCTGGTGGAGAAACTTCCCGAGCGAATTTTTCCTGGACAGGTGGTTCCACCTGGGCGCTTTCAGCATTTTTAGCTGGACTTGCCTGAAGCAACGGAGCTAAAGCCGGGATGTTTTCTGCTGGCTCCCAGTTTTGAGAACCTTCTGGGCGCACTGCGTTGCCCCGACGCAGAACGCCTCGCCTGGCCAGGAACTTAAGTTCCTCCAAAGTAAAGGGCCCGCGCGTCACCCCTTGCTGCTTGATGAACCACCTGGACATTTTCGCTCTCCAATAAGTTTCTGCTAGGGTTCACCCGGATCGGCAATAGTGACCTTCAGTTTGTTGACAATAAAACGGGTACAATATTCGGAACATTGCTCCAGAAACTGATATTCGTTTTTCTTCAAAAATGTGGCCATCATGTTGATTGCCAGCGCAGCCACGAGTCCTTGCAAAGTGGTCTCAAATGCCGTGGCCAATCCTGCCGTTACACCTCGTAGCGAATCTTTAATTTGAGACATTTGGTCCGCAGCGCTCAACACGGCGCTAAATCCCCCTATCGCCTGGGAAAGACCCAACACAGTCCCTATGAATCCCAACACCGGAATAGCCCAAACGAACCCACTGATCAAGCTGTAGCTGTTATCAACAGATTGCTCATCCTGGTCGGCTTGAGATCGCAGGATTTCATCAACATCACTTACCCTTCCAATGTTCTTCAGATTAGCCAAGGCGATCATAATTCGATTGAACAGGATAAAGTTTTTCGGGTCATCAACCGTTGCATAGATTTTTTCAGTGACTTGTTCTACGGTCAGGGGGGAAAGAACAAAGTCGGGGTCTTCGGGAACAACCAGGTATTGCAGGGCACTTCGTTGGACTCGCAGCTTTTGCCATTTAAAAAGTAAAATGGCCAAAGACCAGGAAGAAAAGAAGACTATAAAGTAAGGGATGGCTCCCCGAGCGGTAAACATCTCCTTCCACCAGGAGGGGGGAGAAAAGCTTAACGCACCGTAAAACAACACTGTCAACACAGCTCCAGACAAAAAAGTCAACGCGTTGTTCACATGGGTGAACTTTCCCCCGGGAAACCCGAGCTTTTGTTCCCAATCCAGCCGGGTCCAATCCAGCGGAACTTCGTGGGCATTTGGGGCTTCATTCATGATTATATCAGAAAAAGCCTGTCCTTAAGTAAAATGAGGCACACGGTGCTCAGCACCAGTCCCAACGCTCCCAGCACCATGCCGGCCACAGCCATTTTGGACCCAAACATTGATCCCCTTTTAATGTTATGCAACGCGCTGTAGCCAAGCACCGCACTGAACATGCCGCCGGCCCCTGAAGTTATTAAAATGGCCAAAGCGATTCTTTCTGAAAAGGAGAGTACCAGTGCGCAGGTTACACCTAAAGCCGAAACGAAGGCGATGCTCAAGCCAAAACTGGCAACCGACTGAGGGCAGATAGAGGCAGGCGGTGCAGCAGGTGTGGCAGAAGATGGGCTGGTAGCCACCACAGCAGTTGGCGGTGGCTGCTTAGCCGAAAGAGCCGGATTCAACTCCGGCACTTCCAACCAGGGAGTCCATTGAGAGAGTCCTTCGGTCCAAACCAAAGTGTCAGCGTTTAAGGCTCCCGAATGAAGCAGTTGGCGAAGCTCTTCCAAAGAAACTGGTCCTTGCTCGGTGCCATCCTGAGCATAGTACCAGTTTTGCGGTGTGGCAGAGGGGACTTCGGAGCTTTCAGCGGGTGGGGGAGGAGCGGCGGCATTTTGAGGGTGACGCGGCATGGGGGTGGCGAACAACTCAGGAAACTCCGAAGCCCGTTTCCAGTTCACACGATCTTGAGAAACTTCATGATGCCGTCCTAGGCGTCCCCGACGCACTAAAGCTTGGGCCTGGGGCAGATTGTATGGACCTTCCACCTTGCCCCGCACTCGTATGTAATACAAGGATTCAGACGCAGCAGCGCTCATGGAGTCTCTCCCGAAGAAACCAACGGCACTTTGAGGAAAACCGGAGAGCCACTGAGAAAAACGACTTCAGGATTTTGGCGGATTTTCACATGAGTGCCGCGAATGGTTCCCAGCTCCACCCACTCTTGGGGAGCTTCGCCAGGATGGCCTCTTAAAACAAGCAAAGTCCCTTGATATTTTGCATTTGGATTTTTGATATGGACAACCCAACCCAGTCGAGAATCAAACATCAGCCAGCCAATCCATTGGACTTGAAACCAAGCAAGGGGGGCGCGAAGTTTGCGAATTTGCCATCTCACCTCGTCGCGTATCGGTCCCATCGGAGGAAACTGGGAAAGCAGTTGCTTTGCCTGTTGGCGTTGTTTTTGCCCCAGAGAGTTTTCGGGGTCAATCCAATTGACAGAAAGGTCCAGCTCGGAGTCGTGAATTTGACGAGCCATCTGGTTCCAGGAAGAGCAGTCTGCCAGAATGGAACTTCCCTGGGTGCCCCAATCCACCAGGTCGCGTATCAATCGGAGAATCAACACCGGGTCCATGGAAGATTTTCGGGCTGCTTCTACCAAATCTAAAAAACTTTCTTCCCAACCTCGTGAGGAAACCTCCTGAAGTGTCCGAATCGCATATCGCCTATATTGAACTTGCGGAGCGGACCAGTCCCAATCGTTTCCCCGACGAGGATTGTTGATCATCTCCAATGGTACCCTTTTGTTATCAACACGAAGCAACACACTGTCCCAATACCGAAAGAACACAAGGTTCCCCTTTATCTGGGGCTCTTCGGGCAAGTAGTATCGTTTGCCATCTTTGGTTTGGACCATATAGGCATTCTTTAGCAGGGGGGACTCAAACCAGATTTTCAATATTTGATCAACAAGCGGAGGCTCCCCTTGTGGAAAGCGATTCAGGGCAACTTGGAGGTATTTCACACGGGACCGGGTATCGTTTAGGAGAAGTTGGAGTATGGGAGCCTGTTCAACTTGTTGTTGAATTTCTTTGACCTCAATCAAGCGCAAGGTGATCGTTTGCTTGGGCATGAGGATCACATCCGTTCGGTTCCATTTTTTAACAAATTGATTCCAAAGATAAATAGACTCCCAGGTGGAAACATGGTATGTCAAAAGTTCCTGCATATCGGAAGTTTGTTGTTCATCGGGGAATTGGCGGCAATATTGCCGCAGGGCGTTGGCGAATTGGGTTGGATTGCCCACACCCAGAGTGATGTTCTGGACCGCTACTCGTTGCCGTTGAATTCGTCTGGCCAGTTTGATCTGTTGCTCCAACTGATTAATAAATGCGTGAAGCCGAGAGCCTGGCAGCTTGAGTTCGGTGCTTACCCGAGGGCGCTGCCTTAACGCTTGAGCTTGCTTTAAAAGAGCCTGAAGCTCGTCTAGATTTTTCTTCTCCAATGCTCCACCTTGAGCTATGAGTGCCTGGACTTCTGCTTCGAATTTTTCATCTTCCTGTTCTTGAAGTTTTAATTCTTGTTGGCGAAGTTGTCGTTTCAGGTCCAGGATCTGTGCTTTTTCCGAGTCACTTCGGCAAAGTTTTTCAGCTTCCTCCACGAGTGAAAATCCATGCTCCAAGGACTTCCACGAGGGTGCCCCCAGGAGAATCTGTTCTATTTGGGAAATGAGATGAGCTTTGCTCTCGAGTCGCTGCTTTTCTTTTTTACGCAGCCTTATCAATTCGGCTTGAATACCTTGGATAGAAGGCAGATTATAGATTTCCGGATTTTCTGATCTGAGGTTATGGAGCCGATCTTCCGCCTGGTCCAACAGATTCTTTTCTATCAACGAGATGAGGATCTGTTCTTCTGATTTTGCGCGCTGAGCAAGAAGTTGATGGCGGATCAAGTAGAAACTTCCCACAGCGGCCAGAACGATGACCATACACACAAACAGGATGAACAGTTTGCGACGGCGGCTTTGAGCCAGTTGAAGAGATTGCACATGGCGCTGCAGGCGCACCTGAAGCTCCGAAGGCAATGACCATTCCGAGCTTGAAGCTCGGCGTACTGCTTGAAGCAGATGTTCTAAAGACCGACAACCTTGATCCAGGAGAGTTTCCAGGTGGGCCACCCAGCGGCGGTGTTCTTCAAATCGTTGCTGTTTTTTCCGCTCTTCGTCAATCCATTGGAGGGCAGGCATAGCCAGTTGGAAGATGGGGTCTTCGGGGGCTAGCTGGACCAGGTGCGCTAAGGCGTCCCAGCGTTGTCGCAAGCTCATTGCGCGAGGAACATCAAACGCTGAAAACGCATCGCTGAGCTGATAGGCCAGTTGTTCCAGTTCGTCACGGGCTTGATTGACACGCAATTGGCTAGCGGCCTGGGAGATTTGATGGACAAGTTTTTCTGGGATTTCTGAAATCCAGGTGCCCTGGATGAGCTCTTCCTCTAATTGTTCCAGCGTATTCAGGTCTTTATTTTTTACAGCTCGCCGGAACTCAGATTGCATTTCCTCCAGGCGTGCTTGCTCAAACTGTCGGACATCCTCTTCCCAGTGGGCACCTTGAGGGTCTTGTTCGCGGATGCGCCACAGTACGGCCAAGCGGTTTTTCAAAGGGGCGCGGGCCAAATTGAGCAACCGGAACCGCACCAACAACTCTTCCAGGGACTGAGCTTTCAAGTAGGCATCGTTGAGTTCGGCAGCGATGTCTACCAGCACAGCCGGGGGGCGGGGCAAGCCCTGGTGCGCCACCATGTCGCACCAAACCGCCGCTTCCGGAAAGTCCAACAGGGTGACCAGATCCAGCAAAGGGGGCTCCCGATCACATTCTTCCAGGGCTTCGGCCAAAAAGCCTTGGCGAAGCAATTGCTCACATTTGCGCAATCGTTGATTGACCGTTTTAACCGCATCGGTATAAATGCGGTTAAGCCGGTCCATCGTGGCCACATCCCGATGGCCTGCAGAAAGGATCAGTTCTCGGATGGAGTCAATGCATTGAATAAGCTCATCCATAGGTCAGCCACTCTACCTAAAAGCCTTTTGTCTTGTGCAAGAGGATGCGTTGATCGCCCACTAGCAAATACACCTTGATTTTCAGTTTTACTTTACCGTCTTTCATATGATTTATTAATTCACGCGCATTTTTGACTCTTATCCCGACCTTATCCCACTTTTCTCGTTCTACTTCCAATTGGTTCTTAGTTGCTTGTTGGTTCTTAGTTGCTTTAGCTTTTGATTTATCTTTCCTATGTTGTAAGGTTTTTATTGCTTTGTTCACCTGAACCTCCATATCGTTCACTACACCTTCTATATCCTCGAATCTATACTTCTTTATTTTCTGGAAAAAAACCAGGGCATTTTTCAACTCTTCCACACTTGGCTGGTTACCTAGTTCCCGGTACTCTCCTAAAAATATTTTTGGCGCGACGGAAACAATCACCTTTTTTTCCTGCCTCGGGCAGAGTACCTTTACACTTAGAATAGCCAGCAGGGATTCCACGGACACCGAGTTAGAACGGGGCTCGCCTCCGTTCAGGAAACAAAAATGGAACAATCCCTGGCTAGTATCTATATCCACCAAAGAATCTTGCTCAATCTTCAGTTTATCATTACTCTTCAGACTAACCGGTCCCCTTCGTTTCAAGAAGTAGCTTTTGTTTTCGGAAAAGAGCTTCACGGTAACATAAAGCCGTGACCCTTTTCTACTTCCAATCGCAATCGGCAAAGGAATAGACTTTTTACCAGTGCCGACCACATCTATTGGATCGCTTTCTGTGGGAACAACGAGTGCAAAACGCCGATTGAAAGACTGTTTTCCCACGGATGCTTTCACAACAAGAATGCAAGTTTTCAAAGGCTCAATTCTTGATGTTTTCAAATTGATTTCCAGTTGGCCATCTTTCACTCTAAACTCAGCGATTCTATCTGGTAGTCCGGTGGTTTGCAGATTTAATACCCAGGTGTTTTGCTTTTTCACTATCTTCCACTCTCCATTTGAAACTTCACGGTCATAAAGTATATCTAGGGAAACAGATTCTGAACGAATTTTCAGGGGCTGATTTGATTTCCACACTCGCACGGGCTGCCAAGTGTTTCGGGTGGAAGGTAGAATCAAAGGAACGCAGAAACTGACGGTTAAAAGTTCTTCGGGCACAGTCGGGAACACTTCGGCATAAGTGGATGGGGAATTTTTTGTGGAGCGATCAGCTCCCGGGGATTGATTTCCTGAAGATGCTGATGAAGCGGAGGGAGAGTGTGCCGAAGCCGAAGACTTCCCCCCTTTGGCAGCCAGTTTTGATGCTTTATGTGTGGGGCCACCGCTTTTTTTCTGAGGCCGCTCGGGGCGATTGTTTGTTTGCGATTGTCCAGAAGAGGGAAAGTTTGCCATTGATTTCTGCTGGTGCGATTTATTTTTGCCGGACTGCCGGAAGTTAGGACGATGGGGTTGTTTCTGGGAGGAATTGTTGGCAGGGGTGGGATTGGGGTTCTGGGGCTCTTGCGTCGTGCTGGCTGAAGAGGAAGAGCTCTCCTCGGAAGAGGCGGTTTGAACTACGCCGCCGGAGGAACCTAGCAGCCACCAGGTGAGGACCCCTGTAGCGGGAGCTGCCAGAATCACACCCACCACCATTCCCAGCACAAAGGACCACCCAGACCAGAAAGGTCTTTGGAAAACCTTTCGTCTTCCACGGGGAGGCAGCTCTGGCGGAGAAGGAGTCCCGCGGGTGGATTCCTGGGCAGAAGTGCGCACTGGAGGCAGCGAGGCGGGAGAAGGTGAGGAAGCGGCAGGAACCAAAGGAGCGGGGCTATCAACCACCTGGGCTGAAGCTGGTTGTGGGGCATCTACCACTGGCTCGCCGGTTCGGGCCGCATGAACCCAAGGGCTCTCCGCAGGAGAAGAAAGCGGACTGGACAAGTCCAACACATTCAGGCGAAAGTCCCGCCGTGCTTTGTCCGCCTCTGGGGAACCTTCAACTACAAACCGCCACAGGCAGGAGATTCCGGCTGGCACTTGGGTGAAATAGGTGCTGAAGGAGACTTCCCAACGCTTCGTGGGGGGAAGTAAGCTCATGGCTTCGCAAACCAAATCCAACACATCCACTCCCAGGGGGACGATGATGTAAACGGGAAGTTTCCCCTGAACGGTCCATTGCGCCAGTTGGCCTGCCCAGCCTGCGTCTCCGGTTACCTGTTCCCAGGTACGGCAGGGGGCTTGTGGGGGGAGATCGGTCCGGGGGCGAGGGCCCTGGGCCACTTGGCGAGGTTCCCCCGTCCAGCTTCGGCGGCAGAACCGAGGGTCTTTCAGGACCCAAGCCGGCCCCCCTGGGGGACACTCCTGAGGTTCCAACACTACATGGTGAGCCAGTTTGTTGCTTCGCCCGGAATAGTCTTTGCCCGCATTGGCGATCCGCGACAGCACATGATAGCGCTTCCCTCCCACTTTGACGATCCAGTGGCAATAGTTGACCGGATTTTGTCCTGCCCGCGGGTCATGAATCGGAAACAGATGCCGATATCCACTTAAGGACTCCAGCAACTCCACTAGGTTGCTGGGCATACCGCGGGTACACAAGACGGTGCAAAAGCCCCGCGAACCAGGCTTGAGCCCTCGCGGAGCGGAAGTATATACCAGTTCCAGGCTCACGGAGTCTTCTCCTGAGTGGGGGAAGAGTTTGGGTTGAGCTTACGCACGGGAATCACCCCTGGGAGGGTTCGCTGCAACACATACAAAAACGGCACTTCAGCCCACGCCGGACGCACCTTGCCGGGGCGCACTGCCAAGATGGGTCCAGTTCCTTGGTCGACCACCTCGGGGGAAGTTCCCAAAGAGCTGACCGGGATAAAAATCACATCATCCGAAACTCCCCAACATGTGGCGACAAGTTCCGGCACATAGCGCTCCAACATGCGACGAATAACGCGGGAGGTACTTTCCAGACGGACCAGGTCCAGATAGCTGATCCCACTGCGCGTGCGAACCACCACTTGACTCAGCTCCAGCTCCCCGATCTCCACCAGGGATTTCCAAGCGTCAAACTTGGTCACCACCACGACCAGAGGCTTGGGCAGTTTTTCGCGCTGGCCCAATCCCCTGTGCAACCGAATCCGATTGGCGGCTTCACTCAACACATAGTCTTGCCGATGCGACCAGCCGTATTTGTGTAGTTGGGGATCGTTGCTGCTGCTGCAACACAGTTGCCGAATACGGGGATGCTGGGTGGGATCAAACAAAAACAACAAAGCTTGAGAATGGCTCAGGTGTTGAGTGCTGGAGCTTTCTGGGGAATCCCCTCCAGGGAGAAAGTGTTCTCCAGCGTTGTCATAAAGGCACATCGCCCGAGTCAACCGTGCGGCGTGACGGGCGTTGGGGTGGGAAGGAGCCGGTTGCAAGGTAAAGACAAACGGCTTGGGATACCAAACCAGTTCCCCGGCAATTCGCACCGATTCGTAAAGGTGCCCTTTGGTTTCGGTTTTGGGGAGCAGGGTAAGTTCGTCAGGATGGGCACTGAGAAACAGTCGCTCCTCGTAATCTAACAGCACTTGATTGATGCGTGGGTCGGAGTCCAGAAATTGCAAGTGGAACTGCTCCAGCAAGGTCTGCCGCAGTCGCCATACCGAGGCGGCCAAAAAATAGGACTTTCCCGATCCCGGAGCCCCCAAAATGGAAATCAACAACGGCTTGACTTCCAACAGAACCCAAGGAATGAACAGATGGCATCGGGGGCAGGCCAATTGGGTGCAAGGCTGGCCTTTGGCATCCAAGGCGCGGCAGTTTTTGTCAAACCGGGTGGGGAGGAACCGTTTGGGGGCATCCTCGCCCAACCGCTCGTCTCCTCGCAGCTCCGGATGGCTGGCAATCCAACGCACTTCCTGAGGAGGAAACTGATGCCAGCAATGTGGACAAGTTATCCGGGCTCGCAGTACCCGAGCTTTGGAAACACTCCCTGCGCTGCCCATAATTCGCCCCTGATCCGGCAGGTAAGAGGCCCCTTGCTTTTCTCAATGCAATCAGCCTTTTGATTTTAAGCCCCTTGCAAATCAAAACCAAAGAAATTTTGGACAAAGGCTGTCCTACCTTCTGCTCAAAGAGCCAAACTTCCCCTTCTTCTCCCTGTCCAGAAAAAAAGCGAAGCTCCCTCGGGAGCTTCGCTTTGGGGGTGCAAGATAGGGGAGTAGAGGCAAAGGATCAGGTCTCGGCCGGGACCAAGTCTTGATCAATCATCTGAAGCAGTTTGGAAATGCACAGTTTGTTCATGCTGGTGCGTTTTTCGTGAGCCTCGGCCCGGAGGGCTTCGTGCAAGCTCTTAGGCAGTCGGACGGTGATCACCCGGGTGGGTTCTTGAGGCGGGGACCCTGGCTTGGTGTGGCTGCGTTCGCGCAATCGGGCCAGCATGTGCTGGATTTCTTCGTATTCTGGGGTTTGTTCAAACTGGGCCAGAGCTTCGGGAGTGTTGTAGATTTGGCGCACGATGCCGCGCAAACCCAACACCTCGCGGAAAAACAGCACCCAATCCGGATTGGTTTTATAAAACTCGGCCGCAATGCGGCACACTTCCTTGGCTCGTTCGTCAGGAGGAAGCGACTGATAGAAGTGACACCGTTGTTGGACTTTGGTGGTGGGAAGGGTGACCGGTTCGGGAGCCGGAGGAGGCGCTGCCGGCGGAGTGGCCGGGCCCAAACGAGCACCTACTCCAGCAGGCCCCAAAGGAGGATTAGGCTGAGGGACCTGAGGCACGAACGGCGATTGATGGAACGACCCGGGGGATCGGTGGTGCATGCGTGACTCCTTTCCTGACCGTGGCGAACTTCCGTTTTCCCAGTACCGTCGGGCCGAACTATGACAAACCCCCGCTTTGAAGTCAAGACCAGCATTCCCAGCACTTCTACCGGTTCTGCAACTCCTTACTATCGCCCATGCAAGCACTTACGGCGATCTCCCACAGAACATCCTCCGCAAGTGAAACTAAAACTTTCCTCTCCATCAGCCCGACTCCTCCACCCTGGCTCGCTGGACTGTTTCTCCGACTAACCGCCAGGCCCCAAGTCAAACTCCCCAATGGGCTCCTCCGGCTCTTCTTCTTCGGAATCCTGGAAATACACCGGCACGATGACTCGCCAACCTGATTCGTCCTGAGCCATCAGGATGTACTCCAGGTGGATTTCCCCACTGGGCAATTGCTGCAGCTCGGTGGCGACGAACACGCCGGGTTCGTCCGGGAGTTCTTCCAGCTTGACAATCTGAGTTTCCACGCCTTCAAAGTTGGGGAATCCTTCGGACTGCAAGTGCTGGCGAAATGCGGCCTCCAGGGTTTCGGCGGCTTCGTCAAGCACCTCGGGATCTTCGGCCAGCAAGGGATTGAGTTGCCGGAGCATGATGCGGGCCTCGGCCCGAAAGTCCTTGCACGCCACCGCTTTTTCCAAATCCCTGCACCGATAGGCTTCCTCCAGCGCATGGAGAGCCTCTTGAGCAGATGCAAACGCAGACTGGGTCATGAAGATACTCCTGTTGCCAGAGCAGGGCCAAGGCCCCCGAGTAAACGACACGCCTTCATTGTAGGCCCGGCAGCCAAAGAAACCCAAGCCAATTTGACAACTTTTTCCAGAATCCAGATTTTGGTGCCTTGCGGCAGGGGAGCAAACCTAGTGGCCGGAGGCCGAGGCGGCAAACTGCACGCGTCCAAATCCAGCAGCCCGAGCGGCATCGTACACCCGAACCACCTCGCCCATGGGAACATCGCCCGCTGAGTCCAAAACGACCGGCACTCGGGCGTCAATTCGGGCAAGTTGAACCAGAGTTTGAACCAGTTGCTCAAAGGTGGCACAGGGACGCTGATTGACCTTCCACCGGGGCTGGCTTCCAGGAGGCAAAAGATGCACCACCACCTGGCCCAACTCCTCCACCTCGCTTTCCAAAGGTGGGGCTTGGCTCACGCTGCCTGGAAGCGAAAAGGTCGTCGGCAGCCATTGCTCAGGAGGAGCAAAGCTGGCCGTGCAGACAAAAAAAATCAGCAACAGGAAGATCACATCTATCATCGGAGTCATGCGTAATTGCAGTCGGGAGGATTCGTGCTCTCGGGTGACAGTTCGCATGGCCTTACCTCCCTGGGAGCAACGGCTCATGGCGGCGCACGGCAAAGGCCACTTGCCACACGCCGGCCCGGGCACAAGCCACCAGCAAAGGTTCCACCACCCGATAGGGCACCTGGCGGTCGGTGCGGAAAAGCACTTCCACTTTCCCCCCGTTGGCACGCCTTCGCTCTTGGACCAAGAGGGCTTGAAATCGTAGAGGCGAAATCGGCTCCCCTGCCACCAGCGCCGTGCCTTCGGGAAGCACATTGACCACCACACGCCGCTGGACCGGCTCAGGCGGGTCCTGCCCGGTCGTTGCCTCGGGCAAACGCAACTCCCACTGGGTCTCTTGCTGCGCCAGGTGGCTGGAGAGCAAAAAGAAAATGATCAGCAAAAATACCACATCAATCATTGGAGTCATGTTGAACTCCAGCGAGCCGGAGCGGGGGCCTTGCGGGGGTTTCATCCGGAGTTGGCTCCTGCAGAACGGCGTCGCTTAAAGGGCGTGAACACATGCAAAGCCGTATAAGCTACCTCGGCCATGAGCTGATCTACACGGTTGCGAAAGATGGCATAGGCAGCCAGGGCCGGAATGGCCACGATGAGCCCTTCCACGGTGGTGACCAGAGCCAGATAGATGCCCTGGGCCAGATCGGCTGCCCGAGCTGCCCCCTGCGTGGCGGCCACCTGACGAAACGCCTGGATCATGCCGATCACCGTTCCCAAAAGACCCAGCATGGGTGCGATGTTCCCGATGACCGACAGGTACTCAATTTTGCGATACAAACGGGCTGCTTCGTGAGCCAGGGCGTCTTCCATGGCTTTTTCAACGGCGTTCCAGCGGCCTTCCAGCTCACCCAATCCGGCCAGCAGCACCTGGCTCAGCGCCGAAGGCTGAAGTTTGCACTGTTGGATGGCCTGGGCCACCTGCCCTCCGCGAAGCATTTCCCGAACTTGAGAAGCCAGCCCTGGCGGGGCCAGAACTCGTGCCCGAATGGAAAGTGAATGCTCTATGACCAAAGCCACCGCCACCACCGACAAAGCTATGATGATCCACCCTATCGGCCCTCCGGAAGCCAGAATCTTCAGCCAGGAATCGGCAGCAGGGGTCTCCCGCGCCGGATCGGCCGCGGAAGCCGAAGCGGAGGAGGGCTCGGGGGCAGGGTTGGGGGCAGAGGGGGATTGGGCCAGGGCCACCGAGGCCAAAACCCACAGCCCCACCACACATACCCCCCACACTCTCCACCCTCTCCACCAAGACTTCTTGGCTCCAAGCACCAGAAACCACCCTTTCTTTAGCAGCGAAGCTCCTTGGGCCCCTGCGCCAGCATCACTCCGCCCAGGACCATTCAAACATAGGCTATGCCCGAGTTCCCCGGAAACCTAAGGTTGGGAAACTCGGGAGCGGTCTTTGAGCCAGGCTTGGGCTT
>JAJRRR010000077.1 GCA_024279285.1 Planctomycetota bacterium | reverse complement strand
CGGGGATGTTGGGCATTTTGGTCCGCGAACCGTCAATCCAGATCGGACCCAGGTGCTCCAGGTCCAGGGCCCAATGGACGATGTCCATGTGATGGGCTCCCCAGTCGGTCAGAATTCCGCCGGAGTATTCATACCACCAGCGGAAGGTGAAATGGCACCGCTGGGGGCAGTAGGGTACTTTAGGGGCTTGACCGAGCCAGAAGTCCCAGTTCAGATGTGGGGGCACCGGCCGTGGGGGGAAGGGGCCGCCCTCTTTGGTCGATAGCGGCAATTGGACCAGAATGCGGCGAATCTTGCCCAACTGACCACTACGCACCGTGGCCACCGCACGCAAAAACCGCAAGCCCATCTCGCTGCGCTGCTGTGTGCCCACCTGAAACACTCGCCCCGTCTCCTTCACCACCCGAGTAAGAATCTGCCCTTCTTCCACCGTCAGCGTCAGTGGTTTTTCGCAGTACACATCTTTGCCTGCCTTGAGAGCCGCAATGCAAGGGGCGGTGTGCCAGTGGTCGGGGGTGCCGATGGTGACGATGTCAATGTCCGGCCGATCCAGGAGCTTGCGATAGTCTTCGTAGATTTTGGCTTTCCCACCAGCCACGGCTTGGGCACGCTCGGCATGCTTGCGGTCCACATCGCACACGGCCACCACATCGCCAAATCGCATGGCGTGGCGCATGATGGCCGTGCCGCGGCCGCCTACGCCGATGGCTCCGATGCGCAGACGATCGTTTTTGCTCTTAGGCTCCTTGGGGGCACCCAGAGCCAGATCGGCCATCCAGGGGGTGGCCACCGCTACCGAACCGACCAACAACGCCCGTCGCCCGAACTCTCGCCGATTCATCCGGCTCATGGCTTTCTCCTTGCTTGAGGAAAGAACTGCTTTCCCATCTCCAATACAGAATAAAAGCTCTTTGGCAGTCCGCCTATTGGGCACGAAGGTGGGATCAACGGGATTTCCCTTTGGGGTTAGTCTTTGGCCGTGTGGATGCGAATCACGGGACTATCGAAGTATCCCAGGCGGCAGGCCAGAGCTTCAACCACCGCGCCCGGTTCCACGAGCACCGGCTTGGTGTAAAGGTGCCAGGAACCATCGCGGCCAGCCACCCGCCAGGCAATCGAGGCTCCTTCGGTGGGACAGCTCAGTTGCACTTGCACTTTGCCGTCGGTGGCGGGGGAAGTCTGGGCCACGGGGGCGGCGGTTCGCGGGATGCGTCCCAAGGGTTTCATGCGGTGCATCATCACCGGCTCAGGCAGCATGCCCAGATCGCCAATCTCCTCTTGCCACTGCTCCAAGGCTTGCCGCATGCGCTGGAGCACCTGGGCATATCGGGGGTCATGGGCCAGGTTGTGGATGTTGTGCGGATCGGCTTGGGTGTCGTAGAGTTCTTCCACAGGTTTGGTCGGAGCAAACCACAGCCGCTGCGGCCCTCGCAAGTGGCCCAAGGAGGCCAACCGTCGCCACTGCTGCATGGCCGGCATCAGGTCCATGTATTGAATCGGTTGCGAGTAGGGGCGATAGGGCTCCAGGTTGCGGATGTACAAAAACCGCCGGTCTCGCACTGCTCGGATCTTGTCAAAAGTTTCGTCCATCCGGTCGCGGTGGAAAAACAAATATTCCGGTTCCGGCTCGGTGCGAGGTCCAAGAAACACCCGACCGTGCATATACTCCGGCACTTCCAGCCCGGCCAGGGCCAACATGGTCGGAGCCAGGTCCAACACGCTCACTAGATCGTGCCGCACGCTGCCCGGGGGGATCTTGCCCGGCCAGCGGACAATCAGCGGGATGTGCGTGCCCGAGTCATAAAGCCAGCGTTTGCCTCGTGGAAGCCCCTGACCATGATCGCTCCAAAACACCACAATCGTGTTCTCCGCCAGCCCGTCTTCTTCCAAACGACGCAAGATCTCTCCCACCTGGCGATCCATTTCGGAGATGTTGTCGTAGTAGTAGGCCCAGTTGCGTCGGGCCTCGGGAGTGTTGGGGATGTAAGGGGGCAAGTACCGCCCGGCATCTTCTTCCCGGTGGATTTGCTCCGGCCGCAAGCGTTGGCGAAGGCGCCGGTGAAACTCCTCGCTATGTCGGGCCTGGCTTTCGTGGCTGATGGTCAGGTTGATCACACAGAAAAACGGCTTGCCCGGGGGCCGAGAACGCCAATCATCGTGTCGGGGACCGTTGCGATCCCAGGCCGTCAAAGGAGATTCAAACTGATAGTCGGTCTTGGAGCGATTCGTGCACCAGTATCCGGCTGCCCGAAGGTACTCCGTAAAGCACTTGATATGAGGCGGGGGAATGATCCGATTGCGCATGTGATGCCCACCAATGGAACAAGAATACACACCTGTGATGATCCCACATCGCACCACCGCACACACAGCACTGGGCGTGAAAGCCCGTGTGAACCGCACCCCTTGAGCGGCCAGGCGATCCAGGTTGGGCGTGCTGGCCCAAGGGTCTCCGTAGCAGCCCAAGTTGGGACTGATGTCCTCGCAACTAATCCACAGGATGTTGGGCCTTTGGTCAGTTTGGGCAGGGAGGGCACCAGGAATCATCAAGCTCCCCAGGAACCAAGCTCCGGCAACCAGACAGGCTGTTCGGGCAAACATTATGGGGTTCTCCTTGGAGGGTTGGGGCGTTTTCGGGGCCGGTGGCGTGGATCGGGCCAGGAGCGTTTCCAGCCGGGGACGATGCGCTTCAGGGCGTTTTCTGCCGCCCGGTCCACATGATAGACCCGGTGTGGGTGACGGCGCACTTTTTGGTAGAAGGTTCGTGCCACTTTTTCCAAGGCTGGCACGGCAGCACGGGCCCGAGGGCCCAAACGACCCAAAAAGTCCGCCGCCGCCAACGCCATTCCTGGCTCCGGATGCTGCACGGCTTGGATGAGCACATGGATGTGTTTTTCCGGGCCTTCCAGGCAACAGAGGGCATAAGCGGCTGCCAAGGCACAGGCCGGATGTTGGGAATCGTTTTTCAGTCGGCGAAGTTTAGCCAGCATTTCGGCGGTGGGTTCAGGCTCCAAACGGCCCAAGTGCGAACAGGCCCAATAACGCACCGCCTCGCTTGGGTGATCCAGGCAGCGCACGAGCACCGGCACGGCCCGGGAGCCGAAAAGCCCAAGGTGAATCACCGCTCTGGCCTGAACCACTTCCTGCGGGTGGTCCAGGTCCTTGGCCCACTGCTCCAAGCTGCGCCCAGCGATCTGAGAGGGGGAAGACTGTGCCGGCTCTTGTGCCCAAAGGGCAGCTCCTGCTGCCCATATCGCCAGCCCTATCCACAGGCTTTTTCCATTCACCGCTTTGGTCCTTGAGCTAGGTGGGACAGAAGTTCTCGGCTGCGGGGAAAGGAAGTAAACTCTATTGTAAGTTCCTCAAAAAAGCGTTCCACCGAAAACTTCTGCGTTGCGGCATGGGAAGATTTAGCAAGAGCAGTTGTTTGGGTTTGTTGGTGTGGGCGACGGCTCTGGGCAGTGCAGTGGCCCAGCCAGAAGCCTCTCCTGGCTGGGGAATCCTGGTCCCAGCCTATTTTTATCCGGCCGGGGCAGGGTTGCGTCAGTGGGAGCAGTTGTTGGAAGCAGCCAAGCGTCATCCTGAGGTGCCGATTGCTGCGGTGGTCAATCCGGCCAGTGGGCCCGGAGAACGCCCCGATCCCAACTATCAAAATCTCGTCCGACGCCTGCATCGTCGGGTGGTTCTGTTGGGCTATGTGGCCACCGGGTATGGCCAACGAGCTTCACAGCAAGTGCGAAGGGATGTGGATCGGTGGTTGGAGTTTTATCCGGGCATAAGAGGGTTTTTCTTTGACGAACAGAGCCGGCAACTGGAGCACTTGGAGCGTTATGCGTGTTGGGCCAATTATGCTCGGGCCCGATTGCCTGGGGCCCTGATCGTTTCCAACCCCGGAACCAGTCTCCCGCTGGAGTTCGCCCGATGGCGCACGGCGGATGTGTTTTGCATTTATGAGGGAGCGGAAGTTCCCCAATATTTGCACCAGCCCCAATGGACTCATCTGCCCGCAGGAGCCGTTCCGGCGGTGCTTTGGCACCAGCGGAGCTTTCGCCAAGGCACAACTCAGTGGAGCCGAATCGCTTTGCCCCCGAAGGCTTGGATTTTCTGCACCGATGCCGGGCCACCCAACCCTTGGAACCGGCTTCCTTCGTACTGGTGGGAGCTGGTGCGCTGGATCCAGCAGAGCAATCATTCCAAGAGTCCTTAGAAGCGTTCTTGCCTTAGCGGATAGATTTGCAGCCGGTGCTCTGGGGGATCATAATGATCCCAGTTGGCCCGCCTCTACGCATTGGCCTTCCTGCCGACTTGTCTTCCTGCCTCAGAAGCTTAAGGAGAGCGTCATGAGCCGTCGTCAATCGCGTCGTCGGTTTCTGGCTCAAGGGTTGGCCGCAGCCGCCGGATGGAGTTTTGCCATTGGAGGGACCAAAAGCACCCCACCGGTCTTGGGAGCCAATGAGCGGATTCGGGTGGCGGTGGCCGGACTGCACGGGCGAGGCGGGTCGCATGTGAACGCCTTTGTGAGCATGCCGGGCGTGGAAGTGGCCTGGCTGGTAGATCCCGATGTCCGACAGTTCGCTTCCAAAGTCAAACTGGTACACCAAAAAGCCGGTTACGAACCACGCACCACGCAGGACATCCGCCATGTGTTAGATGACCCCCAGGTGGATGTGGTCAGCATCGCCACGCCCAACCATTGGCATGCGTTGATGACCGTCTGGGCCTGTCAGGCGGGCAAGGATGTGTATGTGGAAAAACCGGCTAGCCACAATGTTTGGGAAGGTCGTCAAGCCCTTTTGGCTGCCCGTCGCTACCGCCGCATCGTCCAACACGGCACGCAAAGCCGCAGCAGTTCCCTGTGGCGGCAGACGATTGCGCATTTGCACTCAGGTCGCTACGGGAAACTGCTGGTGGCCAAAGGCTACTGTTACAAGCGGCGCCGCTCCATCGGGTTCAAGCCCACCGAACCTCCCCCTTCCTGGTTGGACTTCAATCTGTGGTTGGGTCCGGCTCCCCAGCAGCCTTTCCATCGCAACCTGGTGCACTACAACTGGCACTGGTTTTGGGACACGGGCAACGGGGACATCGGCAACCAAGGCGTGCATCAGATGGACATTGCCTTGTGGGGGTTGGGAGAGGATCGGTTGCCGCAGCGAGTGATCAGTTTTGGAGGTCGCTTGGGCTACCGCGATCAGGGCCAAACCCCCAACACCCAAGTGGCCATCATGGACTTCGGCTCGGCCCGATTGGTCTTTGAGGTGCGAGGGCTGAAATCTCCCCGAAAGATCACCAATGAGTTCTACACCACCGAAGGGATGCTCACCGCAGGGCGGTTCTATCCCAAGGGTTCTCGTTCTCCAGAGCCTTTGCCACCGATTGAAGTGCCCAGTGGTCCGGGGGGCGGCAATCACTTTGCCAACTTCATTGCTGCCGTGCGCTCCCGACGCCCCGAGGACCTGAACGCCGACATTGTGCATGGGCACTTCAGCAGTGCCCTTTGCCATCTGGCCAACATTTCCTATCGCATGGGCAAGGAAGTCCCCTTTGTACCGCGCACCCAAAGCTTTGGCGACGATAAGCTGGCCTACGAAGAACTCAAAAGCATGGAAGAACACCTCTGGGTGGAGAACGGATTGAACCTTCGGGCCGAAAAGTACCGTTTGGGAGCCTGGCTCCAAGTGGATGCTTCCCAGCAGCGCATTCTCAGCCCCGAAGCGGCCAATCAGCTCTTGCGACGGCAGTATCGCAAGCCGTTCGTGGTGCCTGAACAGGTCTAGCTCCGACTGGAAAACACCCTAGCAGGGCTAAAACTGGCGCTAGGACTTTGGCCAGTTGTGCCGGTTTTGGGAGACGAAGAAGCAGGTTCCAGATTGGGCCGATAATACACCGCCCGACAGTGGTGATGCGGTCGGAACTGGGGGCCGAACTCGCCCAGGTATTCCGACGATCCGACGAACAAGTATCCGTGCTTGTGCATGACTTGGCAAATCCG
>JAJRRR010000076.1 GCA_024279285.1 Planctomycetota bacterium | reverse complement strand
GCTTTTCACCCTTGGCCTTCAGAAGCTCCGAAGAATCGGCTGGGGGTGGCATTGTGGCTTGTGGATCGTCGCAACCCCCTGACGGCCCGAGTGCAAGTCAACCGCATCTGGGCCCGACTGTTCGGACGCGGAATCGTGGAAACCGAAGAGGACTTTGGCGTGCAAGGTTCTCGGCCTTCCCATCCCAAGCTCCTGGATTGGCTGGCCGTGTGGTACATGGACCACGGTTGGGACACCAAAGCTTTGATCCGTTTGATTGTCACTTCGGCCACTTATCGTCAAAGCTCGCGGGTGCGTCCGGAACATCTGGAGCGCGATCCTCGCAATCTTTATCTGGCCCGAGGTCCCCGTTTCCGCCTGGAAGCCGAGATCATCCGCGATCAAGCGTTGGCTCTCAGCGGGCTGTTGGAGCGGCGGATGTATGGGCCCTCGGTCTTTCCGCCTCAGCCGCCGGGACTGTGGCGAGCGGCGTTTAATGGTCGGGATCGCAAGTGGCCCACCAGCCGCGGGGCCGATCGCTATCGCCGGGCTTTATACACTTTTTGGCGACGCACGGTGCCCTATCCGGCTTTGGCCACCTTTGACGCTCCCAGCCGTGAAGTGTGCACCCTGCGCCGCGTGAGGACCAATGTGCCCTTGCAAGCCTTTGTCACGCTCAACGATGAGGCTTTTGTCGAAATGGCTCAAGCCCTGGCCCGACGCATCATCCGCGAAGGCGGCTCAGGGGTAGAAGATCGGGCCCGATTTGCCTTGCGCCTGTGTTTGATCCGCCCAGTCAGTTCTGAGGAAGTGCAAGAGGTGGTGCGGTTGTACCACGATGCCTATGCCCAGTTGAAACAGTCCCCCCAGGATGCCCAAGCCCTGGCCACCGAACCGCTAGGGCCTTTGCCCCAGGAAATAGACCCGGTGGAAGCTGCCGCCTGGACCACGGTGGCCAATGTGTTGCTGAACCTGGATGGCGTGCTGACCAAAAACTAGCCCTTTCACGGATTACCAACACACAGGAGCCCCAGCGATGGACCTTCGGCAACGATGTGCTCAAGTGGCCACACGGCGCCATTTCTTGCTGGAGTCCACATTGGGTTCGTTGGCGTTTGGTTGGCTGCTGGGTCGTTGGGCCCAAGCGACGCCGAGTCGCCGCTACAATCCCTTGGCTCCTCGCCAGCCGCATCATCGTCCTCGAGCCAAGCATGTCATCTATCTGCACATGGCCGGCTCCCCTCCCCAGCAAGACCTGTTTGACTACAAGCCGGAGCTGGTCAAGCACCACATGAAGCCTTGTCCGGAGGAGTTGCTCAAGGGGCAACGATTCGCTTTCATCAAGGGCCGGCCCAAGTTGCTGGGCACACCCTACAAGTTCCGCCCTCGGGGCCAGTGCGGAATGGTCATCAGCGAGTTGTGGAAGCACTGGGGCGAGGTGGTGGATGAGGTGTGCCTGATTCGCTCCATGAATACCGATCAGTTCAACCACGCTCCGGCCCAGTTGCTGCTCTACACCGGATCGCCTCGGTTTGGTGGAGCTTCCATGGGCTCGTGGATAACTTGGGGACTGGGCTCAGAGAACGAGAACTTGCCAGGATTTGTGGTCCTGATCAGCGGTGGCACCGATCCCAGTGGCGGCAAAGCCCTGTGGAGTTCCGGGTTTTTGCCGGGCGTGTATCAAGGGGTGCAGTGCCGCACTTCCGGAGAGCCGATTCTGTTTGTTTCTAACCCTCGGGGAATGAGCACCAACTTGCGCCGCCGGACCATTGAAGCCTTGGAGCGGCTCAACCAGTACGAGCTCAAGCTGTTTGGCGATCCGGACACTCTGACCCGAATCCGCCAATATGAGCTGGCCTTCCGCATGCAGATGGCCGTGCCGGAAGTGATGGATCTGAGCCGCGAGCCTAAGCATGTGCTCCAGATGTATGGAGCCACACCAGGCAAGTCCTCTTTTGCCAACAACTGCTTGCTGGCCCGACGACTCATTGAGCGCGGCGTGCGCTATGTGCAGTTGTTCGACTGGGGTTGGGACACCCACGGCACTGCCAAAAGCAACGACATCGTCTACTACCTGCCCAAGAAGGTGGCCCAAGTCGACCGCCCCTTGGCAGCCTTGATCCGCGACCTGAAGCAGCGAGGGTTGCTGGAGGAAACTTTGGTGATCTTCAGCGGCGAGTTTGGACGCACCTCTATGAACGAAGCCCGCAATGGGTCCAAGTACCTAGGTCGGGATCACCACCCCCATGCTTTTTCTCTCTGGATGGCAGGCGGAGGAGTTCGTGGCGGATTGAGTTTTGGGGCTACGGATGACCTGGGCTACTTCATCACCGAAGGCAAAGTGACCGTGCGCGACTTACAGGCCACGATTTTGTATCTGATGGGCTTGGATCCTTATCGGCTCAGCTATCCGTTCCAAGGGTTGCAGCAGCGGCTCATTGGGCCCACGGATGATCCCAAAGTCCGCCATGAACTTCTAGCCTGAGCCTACACGGCTCCCGGCCCTCGGGAGGCATCGCCGATTTCAATCGTTTCCAGCACGGGTAGGATGAAGATTTTCCCGTCGCCGATGTTTCCTTCGGGTCCGGTTCGGGCCACTTCCAGGATGGTTTCCACGGTGCGTTGGAGGAAGTCGTCGTTGACCACGATTTGAAGTTCCACCTTGCGGAGCAGGTGGGTTTTGTACTCGTGGCCGCGGTACATTTCGGTTTGCCCTCGCTGTCGGGCAAAACCCAGCGCGTCGCAGACGGTCATTCGGGTGACTTCGATTCGGGCCAGAGCTTCGCGCACAGCGTCCAGCTTGGTGGGCTGAATGATGGCCACGACCATTTTCATACGGCAACCCTCCGCACCTGAGCGTCCCTCAGCATACCAGCCTGGCTGCCAGCCTGCCAACGGCTTTCCGGTTTCCAGGGACACCGGACCAGAGGGCAAGAGCCCTGGCCAGCCAGGGAAACCAGGCTCCCTGGCTGTACGCTCTCAGATCAGCCTCGGAGCGTCGCTGCGTTTGCTCTAACGCTGGGAGGCTGTTCCCGAGTCGGCTACCTCAGGCGCATAAGCATCCGAAGCAGAGGCCGAACCAGCGGGAGAGACATCCGGGGTTTGGGCTCTTCCGGCTGGTTGAGCAGGCAAGTAGGCCGAAGGAGGAGAAAGATAACCTCCGCCGGCAGTGCCTGGTGGCCCATGGCCCGGATAAGTGTAAGGTTGCCACAAAGCCGGCCCCTGACACCCGCCCAGCACCACCACCGCCCAAAGCATCCGACTCCATCGCTTGTACATGACCACATCCTCGCGCATATGGATCTTTGGTTCTGCCGTGCCACGCCGCTGCCGGCGCGACTGGGGAAAAGTAGCCGCAACCAGGAGCCCCAAACAAGACGGATTCCGCCCGGAAAACTTCTGCCCGCAGATAGCACTGCTTGCTTGGGATGCTCCCGGGCTTGTGCTATCATGCTGCAAGAGTTCCTCCCTGGAATTGGTGGCCGGCAAGACTCTTGCATGTTGGGGTGCAAAGCATGCGAGTGTTTCTCACGGGAGGGACGGGACTGGTAGGTCAAGGGGTGGTGCGTCTTTTGGCTCAAAAAGGCACAGCGCTGGTTGTCTTGAGCCGCAATCCGGATCGGGCAGAAAAACTCCTGGGGGCCAGTGCTCAAATTGTCCCCGGAGACCCCGCCCGAGAAGGCTCCTGGATGAACGAGCTAGAAGGTTGCGATGCAGTGATCCACTTGGCCGGAGAGAACATCTTCGCCCGACGCTGGAGTGCCCGATTCAAACGGATTCTTCAGGATTCCCGAATCCAAAGCACCCAAAACCTGGTCCAAGCCATCGCGGCTGCTGCCCGACGGCCTCAGGTGCTCTTGTCGGCTTCGGCGGTGGGCTACTACGGGCCGCGTCAGGACGATACTCCCCTGGACGAACAAGCCTCTCCAGGCGAGGACTTCCTGGCCCAACTGTGCGTGCGCTGGGAAGCCGAAGCCCAAAAGGCCCAGCAACACGGAGTGCGTGTGGCGCTGATGCGTTTGGGAATCGTGCTATCGGCTTCCGGTGGAGCATTGAAACAAATGCTGTTGCCGTTTCGGTTGTTTGTGGGTGGTCCGGTAGGCGGGGGGCAGCAATGGATGAGCTGGATTCACGGACAAGATGTGGCCCGAGCCGTCCAGTTTCTCTTGGATCACTCAGAAATCTCCGGCCCGGTCAACTTCACTGCTCCGGAGCCGGTGCGCAATGTGGAGTTTGCCCGCACGCTGGGCCAGGTGTTGCGGCGTCCGGCCCGAGTGCGCACCCCGGCTTGGGCCCTGCGGTTGGCCTTGGGGCAGGTGGCCGAAGTGCTGACCACCGGCCAACGCGTCGTTCCGGCCAAACTCCAGCGGCACGGATTTGAGTTCCTCTTTCCCCGGCTCAAGCCGGCTTTGGAAGATCTTCTGTGCCCCAGACCCCAAAAAGGCCGGTGAGTTGACATCGTGCCCAGGGGACTTAGTTTTGGAGCAAAAGCACCTTTTGCACTCCTTCCAAACAGGAGAAAGCACCATGGCTTGCCGACATCTGATTGCCACAGTTTTGGCCGTTGCAGTGGTGGGAAGTGCCCAGATTGGTAAAGCGGGCAAGAAGGAAGAGTGGATTTCCCTGTTTGACGGTCGCACGCTTCGCGGCTGGCACACCAATCCTCAACGCATCGGCCACGGCACCGGCGGACAATGGAGTGTGGAAGACGGGGCCATTGTGGGCCAGCAGGATCCACCGGGCAGCGGAAACGGCGGTATTCTGCTCACGGATCGCCAATTCGGAGACTTTGAACTGTTGATAGAAATGAAACCCGATTGGGGAGTTTGTAGCGGCGTTTTCCTGCGCAGCAACCAACGCGGCCAGTGCTACCAAATGATGGTGGACTACCACGACCGCGGCAATGTAGGTCACATATATGGGGAGGGGATCGGCGGGTTTACCAATCGGGCCTTTAGCATCTTTGGCGTCTATGGCAAGGACCGCTCCCGACCCTTGAAGCTCCGCACCGAACCGACCGGATTTGTGGACCCGCACGGCTACACCATCTCAGGGCCCCAATGGGTCAAAATCTGGAAACTCAACGACTGGAACACCGCCCGAATTCGCGTGGTAGGCCATCCGCCCAAGATCACCACCTGGATCAATGGGGTTAAGGTGTGCGAGTTTGACGCTCGGGCGTTTGAACACCCCCGATATGACAAAAGGCGCGTGATGAAACTCATCGGTCCCAAAGGCCACATCGCCGTGCAGGTGCACGGCGGCAAGGGCTGGCCCGTGGGCGCTAAGTGCCGATGGCGCAACATCAAGATCAAAATCCTGGATTGAGCTGACTGGGGAGTGGTTCCCCTTGGGGTTTCGGTCGCAGCCCCCAAAGCTGCGGCTTTTTTTGTGTTTGGTGGTTTCCCAAGCCGGGGAAACTTGGGATACTTGCCTTCCCGACTCTGTTCCGGTTCGGCTTTCAGGACCAGTGGTTTTATGAAACCTCTGATTAGTCAAGTTTGCACGCTTCCCTGGCCGGTGGAGGAGGAACTGCGAGGATTTGCTCAGGCGGCCTGTCCGGGGGTGGAACTGTGGTGGGGAAAGGTGGAGCAGTTTCTCCAGAATCATCCCCTTGAGCAGTTTCGGGATTTGTTGCAGCAGCATGGGCTGGAAGCCCCGGTGGCCAGTTATCAGGGAGGGTTGTTTTCCCTGGATTCCCGAGCCTATGAGGAACATTGGGCCCATTTCCTCTGTCGGCTGAAGTGGGCCCAAGCCCTGGGAGTGCAAGTGCTGGTGGTGGCCGCAGACGCTTCGGGCCAGGTGGGTTCTGAGGAAGTGAAGCTGTTCGTCCATCGTCTGCGTCAAGCCGCTCAAGCGGCCGCTCAGCACCATCTGCGACTGGCCCTGGAACCTCAAGCCCGAAGCTCTTTCGGGAACAACTTGCAAACCGTGCTGGCCCTGGTGGCCGAAGTGGACCATCCGCACTTAGGCGTGTGCCTGGACGCGATGCACTTTTTCCTCGGACCCAGCAAAACGGAAGACCTGCACCTGCTTCAGCTTCAGCAGTTGTTTCATGTCCAACTGTGCGATGTGGCCGGAGTGGTGCGCGAGCTGGCCCGAGACGCCGATCGCATCCTGCCCGGCGAAGGGGATTTTCCTATCCCGGCTCTAGTGGAACATCTGCACCGCTTAGGCTACCAGGGGCCAGTGTCGCTTGAGCTGATGAACCCCCAGTTGTGGCAAGTGCCGGTGCTTCAGATGGTGGAAGTGGGCATTACTTGTCTTCGCCGTCTTTTGGGTCAGGCTCAGATGCCTTCCGGCTCGCAGAACGAAGCTTCTTCGGGCCCGGACAATTGAGCTGCCCTGGCTCCCCAGGGTCCAGGTCCACCCAGAAAGCCTCGGGAACACAGCGGGGGATCAGCTCGGCGTTGAGATTGACCCAAAGGCCGCAGCGGTCCAGCACGGCGGCATCGGAGCTAGCCACCAGGGATTGAGAGTCTTGGGCTTCGCACAGCGCCCCATCAGGCGAAAACACCAACTCCACACTCCACGGCCAGCAATGGGCTTGGGCCACCTGGAGGATCAGTTGCTTGAGTCGTCCGCTGTTGGATACCGGCCGGTCCAGGAACCACCGCACTTCCCGCACCTGATAGGAATGTAAAAACCGGCCCAACAGCTCCAACGCCGGCACCGTTTCGGCCACGCGGCGGTAGCTTCCGTGGACGCTGGCCATGTCACGCACTGTGGAGTCGCGGCAATGCAGCACCACTCCTCCGGCTAGCGCTGCTTCTATGGTCAGCAGCACATTGTAGCCGTCCAGCAGCAGAAGTTTTCCCTGAAGATGTTCCAGGGGAAGTAGGCGCTTGTGTCGTTGGATCACCTGCTCCCAGGCACACACGGCCCGAGCCAGCCCTAACCGCTGACGAGCCCGAAGCTCGTAGCGATCTCCGACTAGTTTCAAGGAGCTATTGAGGGCATAGCCGCGGTCCAGAAGCCAAGCCAGGTCTGCAGCCGCTTGGCGCAAAGCCTTCCGGGCCGATGGCCCAAACAACCGGTGGTCTTCCGGGTGAGGGCCACGGTGTTTGCGTACATCGGGCATTCCGGTGCGCCCCAGGCCCAAGAGTTTACGGATTGGACCGGCTGGCCGAAGCCGTGCTTCGCTGCTGACTCAACACTGCCACGCGGTTGATCGCTTCCAGAAAGGCTTTGGCGCTGGCTTCCAAACTGTCGGTGGAAACGCCTCGCCCCCGATAGAGCTGCCCCTGATACTCCACCTCCACGGTCACCTCGCCCTGGGCGTCCTTGCCCACGGAAACGCTGTGCACATTAAAGTCGCGGCACATGACATGGATTCCTGTGGCCTTTTCAATGGCCAGGAAGATGGCATCCACCGGACCATCGCCGAAAGATTCTTCCACCACGATATCCTCTTGACCGTGTTTGAGGTGGAGTCGCACTCGGGGCGTACGGCCGGTTTGGCATTGGATTTGGTAATCCACGAATTGCCACTTTTCCGGAGCGCGTCGGAGTTGTTGTTCGCACAAGGCGGCAATGTCGCTGTCATAGACTTCTTTTTTCCGGTCTGCCAGCTCTTTGAACTGCTGAAAGACGATATTGAGCTGTTCTCCGGTGAGGTTGTATCCGAGGGCTCGTGCCCGATCGGCCAGAGCCGCCCGGCCACTGTGCTTGCCCAACACCAGATCGGTTTTGGCAAAACCGACATCTTCCGGGCGCATGATCTCATAGGTGCGGCGTTCTTTGAGCAGGCCGTCCTGATGGATTCCGGCCTCGTGGGCGAAGGCATTGCGACCTACGATGGCCTTGTTGCGCTGCACATGCAGTCCGGTGATGCTGGAGACCAAGCGGCTAGTGGGGACCAGACGCTGGGTGACGATGCCAGTTTCGGTTTGGTAAACATCGTTTCGCACTTTCATGGCCATGACCACTTCTTCCAGGGAGCAGTTGCCGGCGCGTTCGCCGATGCCGTTGATGGTGCACTCAATCTGACCGGCACCGGCTTGCACAGCAGCCAGCGAGTTGGCCACAGCCAGCCCCAGGTCGTTGTGACAATGCACACTCAGCACCACCTGGTCGATGTTGGGCACGCGGTTGATGAGGGTTCGGATGACATGGGCCATTTGTTCCGGCACGGCATAGCCGACCGTGTCGGGGATGTTGACCGTGGTGGCCCCAGCGCGAATTACCGCCTCCACCACTTGGCACAGAAAGTCCAACTCGGTCCGGGCAGCGTCTTCGGGGGAGAACTCCACATCGTCGCAGTAGCGTTTGGCCCGTTCCACCCCCGCCACCGCCCGAGCAATGATTTCCTCCTTGGTCATGCGGAGCTTGAACTGGCGGTGAATGGCGCTAGTGGCCAGGAAGACATGAATTCGGGGTCGTTCGGCTGCTTTAACAGCTTCCCAGGCGCGGTCAATGTCTTGATCGTTGCATCGGGCCAGCCCGCAGATCGTCGTCCCGCGGATCGTTTGCGCTATCTGGCGCACCGCTTCAAAGTCACCCCGGGATGCGATGGGAAATCCGGCCTCAATCACATCCACGCCCAGGGCGTGCAGGGCCTGGGCCACTTCCAGCTTTTCTTCCAGGTTCATGCTGGCCCCAGGCGACTGCTCCCCGTCTCGCAAAGTCGTATCAAAAATGATGATGCGACGCTTCTGGCTCATGAGTGAGGCTCCCAAGATGGAGGAACGATCTGGTCCGCTTTTCCAGGCTGATGGGAGGGCGAAGAGCTTTTCACCCCCGGCATAGGACCAGAGTTCCTCGGGAGCCGAAGTGTCGCAGACGAGCCATTGCTTTCCACCTCAAACCAAAGGACAACAAAAAACCCTGAGGCAGCTTTTTTGGGGCTCCTCAGGGTCAAAGTATCCACCAGCGTCGGTGACCCTAAGGGCCCCCGCGGCACAAAAGCAGTCCGCCCAAAAGCAACCCCAGGTGCATACTTACTTGCTCCAACGGTGCTTGCACACCCTCAATTTAAGCAGCTTCGCAACCTTGGTCAAGCGAGCCTAGAGGCGGATTTTGATCCGGTGGGGCTGGACATGGAAGGACCAATTGGGCATAAAAGAAGTTTCAGGGTTGGTTCCACGGATTCGCTGTTGGGAAGAGCCATGCCAAATACCAAATCGGCCAAAAAACGGTTGCGGCAAAACATCAAACGCCGACTGCGCAATCGGATGATCAAGTCGGCCGTGAAGACCCAAATGCGCAAAGTGCGTCGTGCGGTGGCCGAGGGGGATGTGGATCGGGCCGAAGCGGAGTTCCGCTTGGCCTGCAAAAAACTCGACAAAGCGGCTGCCAAGCGAGTCATCCATCCCAACAAAGCCGCCCGACACAAGTCCCGACTCAGTGAGCTGATCAGAAAGCTCAAAGAATCCCAACAGGTGGCTTCCTAGCCCCCACGCGGTTCTTGGTAGAGGGCTTTGGGGGAGTAAGGGGATGGAGGACTGAGGGAATCAGGGCGGTTGCTGCTTCGAAGGAGGAGTGGCCCCCGGTGGAGGGGTGCCCCGGCCAGACTGAATGTAAGCCCGACGGCCCTGCCGGTGTTGCTCCCAACTGGGCTCATCTTCCAGCGTGCGGCCTTGCTGGTGAGCTTCAAACAACGCCACCAGCAACTTGCGGCACCAACCGCACCCGGTTCCGGCCCCAAAACATTCACTCAACTGACTGGCTCGTCGCGGACGGTGCACCCGAAGAAAATTGAGCACCTTCCGCTTGGTCACATGGAAACACAAGCACAGCTCGTCGTCCAAGTCCATACGGTAGTTTTCACCTTAGGCAGAAGTGGGCGCTTCGTCACTCCGCTGCGGCTGATTCCGCTCCCAGGGCCAGGATCATGGCAATTTTACAAGCTTTGGCAAACCAGGACAGCCGCAATCGCTCGGCGGTGGTGTGTTGGTTCTCTTGCCCGCAGCCCAGCGAAACCGTAGGCACTCCTCGGGCGGTGAGCCAGTTGGCATCCAGGCCGCCGTTGGCCACGGCCAGTTGGGGCTGGGAACCCAGGTGCCGCACGGCTTGCCAAGCAGCCTGAACGCACGGTTCGGAGCGACCCAGCACAAACGACTCGTAGTCCAGTTGGGCGTGAAATCGCACCCGGGCTCTTTTCCCTCGGGCACTTTGGACCTGTTGAGCCGCCTGGTGGAAAGCCTGGCGGAACTGCTGCAAGATTTGCTTGCGGAACTTGGGATCGTGGCTTCGCACCTCGGCACGCACAAGCAGGTGGTCCATGACCACATTGGTGGCCGAGCCTCCTTGGAGCACCCCAATGTTACTGGTGCCCAATTGGCCGTGTTTTTCAATCCGCCCATGCCATCCGTCTTGTTGGAGTTGTGCGATGGCCAGGGCTGCCACGGCAGCGGCGCTGACGCCTTGCTCGGGAGCGGCACCGGCGTGGCTGGCCTGACCGTGGATGTGGATTTCCATCCGATAGGCTCCTGTGGCCCCGATGGTGAGCTTGCAGGGATCGCCACCGTCCCAATTGAACGCCAACCGAGGACGGCCCAGTCGCTTCAGATCGGCGAATCGGGCTCCAAACAAGCCCACCTCCTCCTGCACCGGCCAGAAGAAAGTCAGCGGGGGATGTTCCAATCCGAGCCGTCGTAGCTCCAGGGCCACATGCAACAGCACGGCCGCACCCGCCCGATTGTCCGCTCCCAGGGCCGTTTGAGGATCGGCCGAACGGATCCATCGGCCACGAACCACAGGCCGGCTGCCCACGCAAAGCGGCACGGTGTCCACATGGGCCATCAGCAACCGTCGGGGCCCTGGTCGCGTGCCCGGCAAGCACAACACCAAACTGCCCACTTCGCCCCCAAGAGGGCTTTTCTCCTGCACCGGGTCTAAAGTCATCTGGGAGGGCCGATACCCGCCCTCGCGCAGTCGGGTTTGCAAAAACCGGATCACCTCGCCTTCCTGAGTGCTGGGGCCCGGTATGGCTAGCAACTGAAGCAGGTCTTCCAAGGCTTGCTTGGAATCCAACTGGGCCAGCAGGGAACGAAGCTCTTTGCGAGAATAGGCTGCCGAAGATACTCGGGGCATGGGCCATTTCCTCGTTTGCTGGAAGGTTGGTTTTCAGCGTAGCGGATTCGCATGGGCAGACAACCACCGGCGGTGCTAGCATCCGGGGAATCTCTCTAGGGCAGGAAAGCTTGAGTGGTTAGAATCCCGGGCTCTGTAGCGTTTTCCTCGTGGTGGAGAGGGTTTGCGATGGGCAGGTGGCTGGTGGTTGTGGTGTTGGGGGCCCTGCTGGGAGGGGCAAGCGTGCTTTGGGCCCAAGCCCCCCAGGGGCAAGCAGTGGCCAGACCCCGTGCCTCACAAGCCGTGGCGCCGGCTCCTTTTCGGCTTACCCAGCAGGAGTTTCAAATGCTCTGGGGAGTGTTGAAGGCTTGGGAGAAGCGGGCTCAGGAGATCAAAACCTTTCGGGCCGACTTTACCTTGTGGCGCTACGATCCCAACTTCCATCCCAACCGTCCGGCCATCTATCGGGGGGAACTCCGGTACAAAGCTCCCGACAAAGGCATGTATCGCTATCGTCAAAATCCCAACCAGCCGTGGCTGGAAGACTGGTCGTGTGATGGTCAGGCCATCTACCGTCTGGACCACCAGCGGAAGCGGCTGGTGGTGTATCCGCTTCCGCCCCAGATGCGTGGGCGAGCCATTGCCCAAGGGCCGCTTCCCTTCGTATTGGGCTCAGATGCCCAAAGCCTGCTGGGGCGCTACTATATGCGATTGATCTCCCCACCAGCAGGACGCGAAAAGGAAGAAATTTGGCTGGAAGCCTATCCGAAGCACCAGCGGGATCGGGCCGATTTTTTGCGGGCTCGGGTGATTTTTCGGCGTCGGGACATGCTGCCTTGGGCGGTGGAATTGACCCTGCCGGATGGCAAAAGCCGGGATGTGTATCGGTTTGAGAATGTGAAGATCAACGGGGGATTTTTGGAACGACTGTTTGGGCAAGAGACTTTCACGCCGCGGTTGCCTCGGGGGTGGACTCGGGTGGTGGACCCCGGCCCTCAAAGCGGCTCTCAACAAGCTCAATCCGTTCCCGGCACGCCGGCTCGGCGTTAGCTCTCCGAAGCGGATTTTGGCTCTCCAAGCCCCTGATGGCGCTGCCGCCACGCTTCGTAGAAAAACACCCCAGCGGCCACCGACACATTCAGCGAATCCACCTGACCCAGCATGGGCAAAGCCACCGGTTGGGTATCCTGGCGCCAAAGGGGGCCCAGCCCTCGGGCTTCGTTGCCCAACACAATGGCCCCACCTTGAGTCCAGTCCACTTGAGTGTAAAGCTGTGAGGCTCCCACCTGGGCAGCGTAGCAAGGCAAGTGGTGAGCCTCCAGGAAGGCTTTCACCTCTGGAGCTGTTCCCACCGCACAGGGCACCGTGAACACGGCTCCCAAACTGGCATGGATGGCATGGGGGTTGAACAGATCGGTGCCGGGGTCCGAGAGCAACACGGCTGCCACGCCTGAAGCGTCGGCCGAGCGAAAGACGGCTCCAATGTTGCCCGGCTTTTCCACCTGATCCAGCACAGCCACCACAGGCTGAGGCGGGAGACGCAAGGTTTCCAAAGCTCGTCGTGGGGTGTGGGCCACAGCCACCACTCCCTCGTTGCGCTGGCCAAGGAGCATCTCTTGGAACACTCGGGGGGCGACTTCCCACAGCGGCACGCCTCGCCGGTCCAACTCCAGCAGCAGCTCGCGGGCTTGGGGACTTAAGGGATGATCGCGGCAGACGAACACTTCAGCCAGTCGCACTCGGGCCCGATAGGCCAACACCAACGGACGCACTCCCTCTATGAGAAAAAGCCCCAATTTGCGTCGATGGCGCCCCTCGTGCAACTTGCGCACACGCTTGAACCGCGGATTCTGAAAACTGGTGATCGTGCTCATGGCCAAAGGGCTTTCCAGAACAACTTCCCAAGCCAGGGCAAACTAGCCGGAGTGTTGGAGTCCCAAGGTGGCTTTCATTTTTTCCAGTCCTAATCGGGCCACCTGCTCCGGGTCTTGTTTCCAGTAGCCCGGATGGAATAGCTCCAACGAGACGGCTCCCTGGTAACCGATTTGCCGGAGGGTTTGAGCCACTTGAGCAAGGGGCAAGATTCCGTCCCCGGGCATGACCCGATCGTTGTCAGTTTGTTTCTGGCGTGGGATGCCCGAGGGAGCATCGTTCCAGTGGACGATGGAGATGCGCTCCGGGGGGATTTGGGCCAAGGTGGCAGGATCGCTTTCGCCTCGGAAGTTGTGCCAAGTGTCCACTACCAAGGTGGCCTGAGGGTGATTGACCTTTTGCAGCACTTCCCAGGCTTGTTCCAGCCGGAAAAGTCCCTGGGTAAAGCCCAAGTATTCCAGCGAGGCCGGCACGCCGTATTGCAAGCTCATCTCCAAGAGTCGGTGATAGTCTTCGGCCAGGCGGTTGAAGTCCAGGGGGTCGTGAGGCGGACCGGCGACGATGTGTTGGGCTCCGATGGCTGCGGCCACTTCCAAGCGTCGGCGCACCTGGTCCCAATCGGCCGTGCTGCTCCCGCCAGCGGCTGTGGACCAGTTTTTCAGATGAATGGCACTGGGACGCTTCAGCCCAAGTTGGTCCAGCAGCGCTCGCACTTCCTCCACGCGGCCCCCTTGTTCCTCAAACTGCTGAATGTCCGTGATCCACAGCTCCACCGCTTGATAGCCGCATCGGGCAGCGATCCGAATTTTCTCCAGCAAAGGAGCCGGTTGAATCGTGCTGGTGTTCAAGCACAACACAAATCCCATCGGCCTGGCTCTCCCTGGGGTGGCAGTGTTGCTCAACGGAGGAAACTTTCAGTGAAACCACCGCATCCACAAACTCAACAGCACCGACAGTATCACACTGAGCAACAAGCTGGTAGCCAAGGGAAAGTACACCCGCCAGTTTTTTCCCTCCAGGACGATGTCTCCGGGCAGGCGCCCCAACCACGGAATGGACGGAAACACCATTAGGATCACGCCCAACAGCACGATCATCGCGCCCAACAGCACCAGCAACCAGCCCAACTGCTGCATGGCACGCGGCTCCTTCGGCAAGAGGAGACCTTGATGAATTGTGGGCCTTCTGCCCTGGAGAGACAAGCGGGCCGGGACTGACCCGATTGGTCAGCGGTGCAAGGGTGATTGTCCGGGCTTGGGACAAGGAAGTGTGGCTTTTGGGGATAGTTTGTGGTTCGGGGGCATTGGGTCGAAAAGGCTAGGGAACCGTGCCTTGGACTCGGGCTCCGGGCCAGGCCAAGTGGTCCAGCCGGTGAGGGTCCGCTCCGGCTGCCCAGGCAATCCCCCGGAGCAAAAGCAATCGGTACAGTGGGTCGTCGAAGGTCCAACTGTAGTGACCGGGAATGCACACAAACACCCGACCCGGCCGATGCTCCACCGTCCATACCTGAGGACGAAGCTTCCCTTGTTCCTCGCTGGCGGCCAGCACCTGGATGCGTTCCGGATCACCATGCAGGTTCCAATAGGTTTCGTCCACCAGGTTCAGGAGTTTCAGGCCGTGAGTGATGGGATGCTGCTGCAAGATGCGGAGCCGGATCGGGCCATGGCGAAACCGCAACCCAGGGCCTGCAGCCAGACCGATGCGTTGGGCCAGTTGTTCTGGATGCTGATGGCCATCCACGGCCCAGTGAACAAACACCAACCCCCGATCCCGACTCAACAATCGGTCCATCAACTTTCCTTCCTCGGGGCGGAACTGCAAGCGTTTGTAATAGACAATCACATCGGCCCGGCGATAGTCTTCCTCTTTGGGCCAGGGGCGGCGCCGGATCACTTCCACGCCAGGGGCCGCACGGAGCAGTTCCGTCCAAACCCGTTGCCAAACCGGATAGTCATGCTCGTTGGGTCCGTGATCCTTGGGACCACAGACCAAGACGATCCGCAGCAGGCGAGGCTTTTCTTCCGGTTGGGGTGGGACGGGTTGGGACGGCGGCACCACCCGGGCCACTTCTTTCCAGGACCTCGCAGAAGGTGGAGCCGGTCGAGGCTGAAGCGGCATCCGCGGAGGCGGAAGAAGCAAAAACGCCAGCAGGTCCTCCAGCTCCTGACGACTCAAACGCTTGCCGATGTCTTGAGGCATGACCGACAAGGGCGTGGGCTGCATTTGTTCCACTTGTTGGGGATCGAGGCGGATTTCCTCCCCCTGCGGTGTGCCTACGATCAGTTGCCCTTTTTCCGACCGCACCGGGCCTACCAGCACCCGACCGTCCTCCAGCAGGATGGAAAAGCTTACGAAGTCAGGATTGATCGTGAAGCTGGGCTGCAAAATGTCCCGACGGACCGACTCGTAGTCGCGGTGGATCAGATTGCTTAGATCTGGGCCAATACGCCCGCCTTGCCCGCGGATGCGGTGGCATCGGGAACATCCGGCTTTGGAGCCAAAGAACACCTGTCGGCCTCGTCCCCAACTGGCTCCTTGAAGCCGACGCCGAGTTTGCGAGATCAACTGGGAGGAGTCCTCTCCCAACGAAACCACCCAAGGCAGGATCAACCGTTGGGGGGCCAGGGGACGAAGTCGGCTATCCTGGGCGGTGAAAAACCCCACGGTTAGCTCCGGCCGGACGGCCGTGGCGTGCAGACGCACCAGCACCGGCCAGAGCTTGCCGCCTGGATTGGCAATACGCATCTGCGCCCACCAGCGATTCCCTCGGCGTGCGTGTTGCACTTGGGCCCCTTGTCTGCCGACGGTCAGTTCCACCGGGCAATTGGCTTCCAGGTAGAGGGTGACCACTTCGGGCTTGGGCACATAGTCCAAGCGGCTTCCGTGCTGCAGTCGGGGACGCAGCATGTAATCTAGCCGCAGTTGGGTTTTCAGAGTCCAGATGCCTTGGGGCAAGTTGCGCCAAAGCGCTTGGTGTTCGGGGCTGCCGCGGATCAGGGCTTGGGCTTGGGCCAGGTCCAAGTGGGGGAGCCAACCCCGGTGCTTCACTGCCCCTTGGGCCGTCGCCACCTCGTACTCCACCCCGGTTAGCTGAAAGTCCACATCAATCGTCCGATCCTGAGGGAGCGAACCAGGTCGGGGTTTCCAAGAAGTGAAATCTGGCAGGCTCACCGCATACCACACTCCTTGGTGCATCCGGGCGGTGTGTACAATCAGCGAGTGCCCATCTGGAGAAAGCTCCACGCGTTGAACAGGCAACCGGTATCGGGGAGAGAGCAACTGATGCTGAACCACTTCATAAGGGGGTACCAGGATCTCATACCTTTCTCCGGCCCGAACATACCGACCGTAGGTGATCCGCACTTGGCGGCGAATTTTTGCCACCACTTCGGAAGACAGAGGCCGATCAAACACCACGCGCACCTGGTTGGGCTCAGCGGCATAGGCCAGCACGGGACGGGGAACCTGCGCCGGGGTGGGAACGATTTTGTACAAACGTCCCTGACCCCGAGGGCCTGTGCCCCAGTCGGGAAGCCCGCTGTGTACGCTCACCACCACATTCCCTTGCGGCGAAAGGCAGGCATCTACGCAAAGTCCCGTCAAACAAGCCAGGCGATGAGTGGAGGCCACATAGCCGTAGGGGTTTCGGGCCAGGATGGTGCGGAACAGTTTTCCTCGCGATTCTCCACACACGAACACATTGTCTTCCCACCAACTTGGACCGAATATCTTTTTGCCCGGGCCAGGCTCGTTGAAAAACAGCCCACAGGTTGACTGGTGCTGAGGACCGTAGTCGTACACGCTGGGCTCGTCCACCACTTGAGGCAAGTAGCGAGGATGGCGAGGCGGAAACCCATAATGGCGTCCCGGGCGGATCCAAAGTAGTTCATCAAAGGGGTTGCCGTTGGGCAGCCAGGTGGCGCCTTCCTGATCGGTGCAGAAAAGCTCTCCGTAGCGGTTCACCGCCATGCCCACGGTGAACCGCACTCCGGTGCATACGGTCTTGCGGTGGCGGAAATCCGGGGAGACTTTCTGAATGGTGCCGCGAGGGGAGTCCAGGCGGTAGTGAGAGCGGCCCTGCTGATCCAGCAGATAGGGATTGCCGAAGTTGGCCGTGCCCAGGCCAAAGTAAATGTTCCCTTGCTGGTCCAGGGCCACCCCCAGAGCATCTACGCCGTGAGTCAAAGGCTGCCAACCGGTGGCCACGATCACTTCCCGATCCGCCCGATCATCCCCGTTGGTGTCCACAATCAAGGAAACTTTCCCCCGAGAGGCCACAAACACCCCCTGACCCAACCGATACCCAGGCGGAGTCAGCGCCATGCCCACCGGATTGATCAGCCGTCCCCGATTGTCCCAAAACAGCTCCACATGCTCTTCCAATCCGTCGCCGTTCCGATCGCGGAGCAAGTAAATGTTCCCGTTGTAGCCCAGGGCCACCAAAGTTCCGTCGGGGCGATAGCGGACATTGTTGATGTTGGGCAACCGTACCGGCAGGGCGAACACATCAAATCCCGGCACCAGCATCTGCACCTGAGGTGGGTTGGGCACGGTGGGCTTCTGGCCCAACAGATGCTCTTGGCTCTTGGCTTGCTGTTCCTGAAGGGCTTGGCGCAGGGGAGCGTATTTCTCCAGCAGGTAGCGGCGCACTTGTTGCCGTTGTTGGGGAGAGAGCTCTCGGGCAAACAGCATCACTTCGGCCACTGATCCGGCCAGGAACCCTCGCACTTGTTGAGGGCCCGGGCCATTGGTGTAGTATCGGGCCCCAAGGGTCATCTCTTGGGCGTCAATCACACCAGGCTGCCAAGGACGGTGACGCTGCACTTTTCCGTCTAAGCGTAGCTCCACGCGGCTTTGGGCGGCCGAGAAGGTGATTTCCAACAAGTGCAGTTGGCCCAAAGGCTGCGGCTCTGCCAGCAGGTTGCCTATCCCGGAGAACCCCCGACCTTCCACATTGATCCACTGGAGTTGTGTGGAAGCCGCAGGCCCCAAGTCCACTGTGAATCCAGTTTGATAATCCCGCCCCCCCGGGGCGTTGGCCGCAAAAAAGGCCCGAAATCCGCCCAGATTGGAACTAGGCCGAACGACCAAAAACAGAGTCCCTTCCTGCAGCTTCAACCCCGAGGTGGTGCAACGCAGATGCTGGCCGTGTCCGTTGAAGTGGACCAGAAAAGTTCCATGAAGACGAATCAGCCGAGGCTGGAGAGCTGCATCCGCCTGAAGAAAGTGCCGCTTGTGGCCCGACCGGTCTTCCCATCGCTCCAAGGGCACCTCCACCGTGGCGAATTCCGACAAGCGACTCCCAAGCCGTTTGGCTCCCAGGGCTTGAGCATCTAGCCACAAAGCCAGGTCCCAACGGGCGAACGCGTCGGGACTAGAGGATTCAGGTTCCGAAGCTCCGCTTGCTCCGCATCCCAACACCAAGACACAAAACAGCGCTATCAAACCGTGCCGCATCTGCTGTCTCCCTTGGCTATGCACCCAAGAGGTGCCTCACAGCACCGGCCCAAACGCTGCAACAAGGCTGGCTCTAGCATGATCAATGCTTTTGAGGAAGGAAAGCCTGGCGGCGGAGGGGATCGGGTTTTGGAGACGATCCGACTCACAGCCAGGAAATTGCTTTCAGGGGAGCACGCGACGGAGGGCTTGGCCGGTGTAGCTTTGGGGGCACTGGGCCACTTGTTCCGGAGGGCCTTCGGCCACCACCTGGCCCCCGTGGACTCCGCCCTCAGGGCCCAAATCTATGATCCAATCAGCTCGCTTGATCACATCCAGGTGGTGTTCAATCACCACCACCGTGTTACCTCGGTCCACCAGTTTTTCCAGCACGGTGAGCAATCGGGCTACATCGTCCAGGTGCAATCCGGTGGTCGGTTCATCCAGCAGATAGAGAGTGTTTCCGGTGGAGGTTTTGCCCAACTCGGTGGCTAGTTTCACTCGTTGTGATTCGCCTCCGGAGAGCGTGGCCGAAGGCTGACCCAAGGTCAAATAGCCCAAGCCCACCTCATACAAAGCTTTCAACTGACGGGTGATCAGCGGAAACTCGGCAAAAAACTCCAACGCTTCCTCCACCGTCATGGCCAACACATCGGCAATGGTTTTTCCCCGATAGCGGACTTGCAGGGTTTGCTGGTTGAAGCGTTTTCCGCGGCAGACGGGACAAGGGACGAGCAGATCGGGCAGGAAATTCATTTCCAGCCGTTGCATGCCCTGGCCTTGGCAATGGGGGCAGCGTCCTTCGGGAACATTGAAGCTGAATCGGGCCACGCCATAGCCCCGTATCCGCGCCTGCGGCGTGGACGCGAACACCCGGCGAATGTGATCAAACACCCCGGTATAAGTGGCCGGATTGCTCCGTGGGGTGCGACCAATGGGACTTTGGTCCACCTGGACGAACTTGTCAATCCACTCGGCTCCACGCAAGGCCCGATAAGGACCCGGCCGTACCGCCGAGCCATACAACTGCCGACGCAAGGCCGGAGCCAGGGTCTCTAACAACAAAGAGCTTTTGCCTGAGCCGCTGACCCCCGTCACGCACACCAGCGTGCCCAAGGGAATCCGCACGGTGATGTTTTTCAAGTTATGGGTGCGTACCCCTTGCAGCACCAGGTGTTGGCCCAGTCGGGCCTTTCGGCGACGAGAGGGCACAGGGATGCTCTTTTCCCCTCGAAGATAAGCTCCGGTGAGCGACTCGGCGCAGGCGGCCACTTGTTCCGGGGGTCCTTGGGCCACCACGCGCCCTCCGTGCTGTCCGGCCCCAGGGCCCAAGTCCACCACCCAGTCCGCCTCGCGGATCATCGTCTCGTCGTGCTCAACGACGATGATCGTGTTGTCCAGCTCTTGCAGACGGCGCAGGGAACGGATCAAACGCAGGTTGTCCCGAGGATGCAAACCCACGGTGGGCTCGTCCAGCACATAGCACACTCCGACTAGTCCTGTGCCAATTCCTGCGGCCAGTCGCACGCGTTGGGCTTCCCCACCGGAGAGCGTGGCCAGAGGACGGTCCAGGGTCAGGTAGCCCAAGCCTACCTCTTGAAGAAATCGCAAACGGTGCTTCACATGAGGGACGATCCGAGCGGCCACTTCGCGCTTGCCTGAGGGGAAGCGGAGTTTTTCAAAAAAACGAGCGGCCTGCTCAATGCTCATGGCGCACAGTTGGTCAATGCTTTTTCCGCCCACTCGGGCCGCCTTGGACTCTTCGCGCAATCGGGTGCCTTGGCACTGGGGGCACACTTGAGGAGCCCGAAAGGCGGCCAATGCTTGCTCCAGCGGCGT